>NZ_JANXWG010000006.1 GCF_025351285.1 Novosphingobium sp. | reverse complement strand
CCAAGCATGAAAGCCACTGCGCGAGACACCGCCAAAAATCTGGGAGCGCCCCGCAAATCCATGACACCGGCCAGATTCCTCGATGCTTTGCGATGAACCCGAACTTCATATCGAGTCCCTGGCAAAGTAGGCCGCGGCTTTTTTTAGGATGTCACGTTCCGCCTTCATCCTGGCAAGCTCGCGGCGCAGCCGCTCAATCTCCTGGTTCTCAGGCTTCATCTGGCCATTGCCAGGAAACGCCGACCGCGGATCGGCTTCCGCTTCGCGGACCCATTTACGCAGCACATTCTCGTGCAGGTCCAAGTCCCGGGCGGCCTGTGCCACCGCCACGCCCCGATCGCGGACCAACTTCACCGCCTCAAGCTTGAACTCTCGGCTGAACTTCCGTCGTTGCATTTACATCCTCCGGTCCCAAAAACACCTTAACTCGGTGTCCATGAGACCGGCAGCAGCTCAGACGATCCCGCTCGGCCTGTGGCGCTCACCGTTCGTAAACCATATCTGCCAGCAGTCGAACGACGCTTAGCCGCCGCTCGGGGCGAAATCGCCGCGGCGCGTGCAGCCTCTTTGCCGGCCTTGCGGCTTACCGCTGGCGGGTTAGGGCAAGCCCTGGCCGCTGCGGGTCCCCTCGGTTGGATGGCCACGTTTGAGTCAAGTATATTTGCGCCTGTGTTTCGGCGCTGGCGATTGCAGGCACGATATGACGAGGCGACCGCAAGACAACAAGAGAGCCTTGCGCTATATCGGCTAGCGCTGCTGCAGGCGGCGCAGGAAGCGGTCAACACGCTATCCGCCGTCGAATTGGGTCAGCAGCGAGAACCCATTTTCGAATAATCGCTCGATATGGCTAGGCGCACCATGGAGTTGGCATCGTCTCAATACCGCAATTGATCTGACTGGCTTGCTCGAAAGTCGACGCATTGAATTGGCCTTGCCGATGGCGGCGATCGATGCGCGCCAAGATCGGCTGACGGCGGCGATCAACCTCTACGAGGCGCTGGGGGGACGCCACGGAGTGAGCACCATACGTGACGTATGCCTGGATGCGGATCTAGTACTCGCTTCTGTCCGCGTGAAAGTATGTAATTGCTCGACTCCGACGGAATTCGGCGCGGTGCCGGCGACTGCGAATAAGGCCTAAGGCAACCAAGCCCAGCACCACAAGTCCGAGCATACCAGGCTCGGGAACATCGGTCGCGCCGCCAGACGTGCTTGTCATTCCGCCGCCGCTGCTCGTGCCACCGCTGCTGGTCGCACCACCGCTGCCGCTTTCGCCCGAAGTCGAAGTGCAATGGCAATCCGCATCTGGGTCAGGCTTATGGTCGGGACCGGGTTTGGACCCCGGATCGGGGTGGTGGCCATGTTCAGGGCTCGGCGCGATTTTCGGGCCGGACCCGTTACCAGCGGGACCTGACTTAAGGACTGGACCGCCCGCCTTTCCACCAGCCGCAGGGCTGTCCCCTCCAGATGTGCCACAATTGCACCTGTTGGCCACGCTGCCGCTCGGCTATCAACCGGGTTCATGCTGGCGTTACAGCATGTCTATGGATGTGCAGGGCGCGATCATCGAGCGGTTGAGTGGGCAATCGCTGCCCCAAATCATGCGCCAACACATATTCGATCCGCTAGGGATGGAAGATACCAGCTTTTTCATCGCTCCCCGAAAACGGCATCGCCTCGTGACGCTTTACCTCAAGATGGGTGATGCCCCGCTAACGCCGATCGCCAATCCCTTGCAGCCAGACTCTGAAAGCGAACCGAGGCTGGCGATGGGTGGCAGCGGGTTGTTCTCTACCGCATACGACTATGCCCGCTTCGCACAGATGCTTCTCAACGGCGGCGAACTGGACGGTGAGCACATTGTCAGCGCTCAAGCCGTGCGCGCACAGATGACCAATCGCCTTCCGAACGATCTGCTCGAGACGCGCTTTGTCGCCGAACACCAGAAATTTCGGCCAGGCTTCGGCTTTGGCTACAACGGGGTTCTATTCACCGACCCGGAGCTTGCCGGAATGCCTGTCTGCAAAGGCACTTATCACTGGGATGGCGCGGCTGGCACATGGTTCTGGGTCGATTCAGAAAACGACCTGCTGTTCGTCGGGATGACGCAGTTTCTGTCCTACACTGCGCTTCCGCTCAAGGCGACGAGCCAGATGCTGATGGGTGAAGCAATCGACTGAGGCCGAATTTGGCCCGCGAACGAGCGCTTTTCAATTGGCAGGGTCGGGATCGGCGCTCAGCGACCATAGGTCCGATCGGTGTAAATCGGTGCGACATCGAGCGGAGTTATGGTCGCTGGAAATACACGTTTTGAACAACACGTTTGCGCGGTCAAAGTTTTGAAGGCGGCAAAATTTATCACAGCATTTCGTGACGAAAATAGTATTTTATTGCAAATTATACGATCGATTAAAATATATCGATACGATTTTTCAAATAAACCCGACATCAGTACCAAGTGGACTACCAGTGTAGTTGCCAATATTAGGAAGAACAGTAGAAAGGTTGCTGGCCGAAACGCCGAACCAGCTCGCCATCGTTGCGCCATATTGGTCGACCGACATCGTCGGTACCAGCCGGCCCTGGCCGATATCGTCGGGGCCGTTGTTGGCGAGCGTTGGATTGATCCCGTAATAGCGCCCGCCCTTGACCGCGCCGCCCAGCACGAAATGCATCGAACCCCAGCCGTGATCGGTGCCGTCGTTGTTCGAAGTCAGCGCGCGGCCGAAGTCCGAGGCGGTAAAAGTCGTGACCTTATCGGAAATGCCCAGTTCCACGGTCGTATCATAAAATGCCCTCAGCGCGTCTGCCAGGTTGGTCATTAGCAGCGGGTGGATCGTGTCCAGACCATCGTGAGTGTCGAATCGGCCGGTCGAGACGAAGAACACCTGCCGCTTGGCGCCAAGCTCGTTCGACACGGAGATCAGCTTGGCGACCTCCTGCAACTGCGCGCCGAGCGAGGATTGCGTGTCGGCAGCGGCGGGGAACACCGTAGTGGTTACGGGCGCAGTGGCCAGCGCGGTGGTGATCTGGCTGTAGAGCCCGAGCGAACGCTTGCCGATGGTGCCGTATTCGGTGCCGAACAAGTGGCTGCTGCCACTGCCGCCGATCAGTTGCTGGAGCAACGTGGCCGCCTGCGCCGAACCTTGCAGCGAATTGCGGGCGTTGAGCGCGATCGGGCCCGAGGGCGAGATTGCGTATTGCACCGCGGCGGTGCCGGTCAGGAACACCGCGTTGCCCGCGGCATTGATGCAGGTCAGCGTGGAAGTGCCGTTGCCCGATTGCAGCAGGTCGCCGATACGCCCGCCCCAGCCCGAAGTTGCGCCTTCGGGCTTAGAGCTTTGCCAATAACTTTGCTGGTCATTGTGGCTGAGCAACTTGGGCGGCAGCGGCACGCTGTTGGCCTGATACTGCGCCTTGGTGGTCGGCTGGACCAGCGTGCCCACGTTCAGCATCACCGCCATCTTGCCCGCGTCGAAGATCGGCAGCAGTTTGGCCAGTTCGGGTGCCAGCGCGTATTGCGCGCCGTTGGGCAGCGCCACGCTCGGTTTGAGCACTGTGGGCGTTACAGATGCCTGCGAGTAGTTGAGCCCCGGCCGCTGCGCGGCATAAACCGCGTATTGCGCGGCGTCGAAAGGCACCAGCGTGTTGGCGTAATCGTTGCCGCCATAAAGGAACACACAAACCAGCGCCTTGTAATCGGTGGCGGTGGCGGCGGCAGCCTCGCCGATCGAGGCCAGGTTCATCACGAAAGGCGCGGCTCCGCCGACCAGGCTGACGGCGGAAGCGCGCTTGAGGAAGGCGCGGCGCGAGGCGTCCCCAAAGATTATGGGCATGGTCATTGCGTCAGTCCTTCAGCGCAGCACAAGGTATTCGGGCGAGGCCATCACCAGCACGATCGCGGCATAGATGCGGTTCAGCAGCCCGGCGTTGGTGGCGGTCGAAATCGTGTCGAGCGCGGTTTTCATCGAGGCCAGCGTCGCTGCCGAGATCTGGTTGGCCGCCAGCACAAGGTTGAGTTCGGCCAGCAAGGCCGCGCTGTCGGTGGCAAGCGTGGTCAGCGACGAATAGTCGGGCTTGGCCTCGCCCGCGCCGTTCACGATCACGCTTTGCATGTAGTTGACGTAAGCCACGATCTGCGGCTCGTTGGTGATCTGGAATTCGGGCGCAACCAGCCCGGCATTGGCGATCGCACCCTGCACGGCATAGCCGGGGCGGAACCAGTTGAACACGCTGGGCGCATGGCCGGGGCTTTCGCCGATGCGGTTCGCGGTCGATGACACGTTGCCGAAGGGCCAGAGACTGGTTGGCGATGTGACGTTGAAGGCCCTGGCCCATTGCACCAGCCGCACCACCGGTTCGCGCAGCTTGCCGAAAGTGGTGCTGGTTGCCTGGCCGTCGTCGCGCGCTTCGGTGTCGGTCAGGATCGAGCGGACCACTGCCTGCATGTCGCCGCGCGCGCCCTTGCCGTTGTTGGCAAACACCGCGGAAACTCGCGCTACATAAGCGGGCGAAGGGTTACTGGTGACAAGATGCTGGATCATCTGCTTCGAGACGAACGGCGGCGTGTTGGCGTGGTTGAACAACCCGTCGAGCGCCAGCATGCGCGCGGTGGCACCATCGCTGCCGGCGGGGATGTTGATACCGATGAAGCTGGTGGCGCCGGTTTCGTGGTTGGCCGCGGTGATCGACAGACCGAGCGGGATGCGGTTGGGGGTGCTGTTGTCGTTGTTGGCGTAAGTATAGCCGGTCCACACCCGCGCGCCTTGCGAGACATCGGCCTGCGTATACGTCGGCACCGGGTTGCCGCCGCTCAGCACGTTGGTCCCGTCCGGGTTGAGCTGATAGAGCCCGATCGTGAACAGTTGCATCAATTCGCGCGCATAGTTCTCATCCGGGATGAAGCCGTTCGCGTTGGCCTTCACGCTGCCCAGGAAGGTCAGGTACAGCCCCATGCCCACGCTGGTGGAAACGGCCTCCATCAGGTTGCGGTAGTTGCCGAAAGCGTTGTCCCACAACCGATCGAGGTAATCCGCCATCACGAACGGCTTCCAGCTTCCGCCGAAGCCGTCGATCGAAACCACCCACATGTCGAGCAGCGCCAACCCCACGCGCTGGCGCAGAATATCGGCGCTGCCCATCAGTTGCGACCAGATCATCGGCTCGTAGCCGCTCGCAGTGTTCTGGTTGGCAGACACGTTGTAGCCGTTGGTGGTCAGGAAATCGTAGAACTTCTGCGGCCGGGCCAGTGCGAACTGGCCGGTGATCCAGGCATCGAACCCGCTGCTGGCAACCGTCGTGACATCGGCCTTGGCATAGCCGATCGCCGCCTGCGACAGGAAGCGCGAAGCCGAGGTGCCGGTGACGGTGGGGGTTGGTGTCGGGGTCGGGGTAGGCGTCGGAGTGGGCGTTGGCGTCGGCGTCGGCGTGCCCCCGCTTTCGCCGCACCCTTCGAGCGCCAACGATCCGGCGCTCGCCGCCGACAGCGTCGATGCGAACGACAGCAGTCCGCGCCGATCCACCTTACGGCGGCTTTCGGTTGTTGGAGCAGTTGCGGTGGACTCGGCTGTTTGCAGCCCGTCCTGCTCGATCACGCTGGTATCATCCCAACCCGTCATGTCTGCTCCCGATCGCCGCACCCGGCTGCCATGTTCTTTGTTATCCTAGCGCGCCCTTGTAACCGCACAACGCGCCACGCGACACTCTCCTTCGCGGGGCATGAAGGTTTATTTCGCAGACATGATGGACCGCCCGTCAACCATTGCGCATTGGGCCGATATTGCGCGCCCGGGCTGTACGTGCGCTATTCGCGCGTCAACTTGATGGCAGAAATCCCCCGCACTCCATCGCGCCGTTCGAGCTGGACGATCACATCGACCGTGGCCGTAACATACGCGACAATGTCTTCACGGCGGAGCTGGGTTCCGGTCTGCAGGATGATCAGCGCCACCTGTTCGATCGCGCCCTCGGGGCTGTCGGCATGGATCGTCGAAAGCGAGCCGGGGTGGCCCGTATTGATCGCACGCAGGAAGGTATAGGCCTCGGGCCCGCGCAATTCGCCCACCACGATCCGGTCCGGCCGCATCCGCAGCGCCGCCTGGAGCAGATCGTCGGCCGAAACACGCGCCTCGCCCAGTTCGCCCTTGATTGCCAGCAGGCCGACCGCATTGGCGTGGGCCAGCGCGATTTCGGCGGTGTCCTCGATCAGCACCAGCCGTTCGTGCGCTGGAATCTCGCGCATCAAGGCGTTGAGAAACGTGGTCTTGCCGCTCGACGTGCCGCCCGAGATCAGCACGTTGCGCCGCGCGCGGACCATGTCGGCCAGGAACTGCGCAAGGTCCTGCTGCGTGTCACCCGTGGGCCGGGGACTGGGCGGCGCCGCCGTGATGCCGCTGCTGACAGTCGCCTTGGCAAAGGCGCCGTCGGCAACGTAGTCGCGCAAGGTGCGATCGGGTGCGAGATGCTTGCGAAAGGCAATCGCCATGTCCCCGCGTGTCGCGGGCGGGGCCACGATCTGCACACGCGCACCCCCTCCAAGCGAATTGGCTGGCAGCGTGGCAGCAAGCAGCGGGTGCGCGCGGCTGATGCCCTGGTGGCTGAGCGCCGCGATCTGGCGCGCGAGATGCCACAGCCGGGTTGCGTCCAGTTCGGGGCAATCGACCCGCTCGATCGCACCACCCAAAGTTTCGATCCAGGCCTCTCCCGAGCGGTTGATCATCACATCGGTGACATCGGCGCGCGCCAGGAACCCGGCCAGCGGCGCGAGATAAACGTCGATGTATTGCGTGAGCGCCGTCACCTCAGCGCACCGGAGGGGTGCCGCCGAAATCGAGATCGCGCGCGACGAACACCGCGATTTCGGCGCCCTCGCGCACTTTCACCGTCGGCGGCCGGGTGAAGGTAGGGGCCAGCGCCTGGCCGACAGTCTGCCCTGCGCCACTGATATAGACGCCGCCGTTCGACGGCTGCGACGCCAGGTTGACCCCGATCGCCAGCGCGGATTGCAGCACCGCGCTGCCGAACCGTTCGAAGAAATGCGTGTTGACCCGCCCTGCCACTCCCGCGCCGCCAAGCGGATCGGACACCGGCGAGCCGATCCGGATCGCCACGCCATCGGGGCGGATCAGGCGGTTCCAGGTGATCAGGATACGGCGCAGGCCGGGGTTGGGATCGGCATGGAACTCGCCGATCAGCCGGCTGCCGCGCGGAATCAGCACGCGCGTGCCATCGAAGCTGCGCACATCCTGCGACACGATCGCGCGCGCCAGCCCCGGCCGGTCCGAATTGAGCGGGGTTTCGAGCACAGCCGCGATGATTGCACCTTGCGGAATGACCGATGCGCGGTTGCGGATCTGCGTGGCACGGACGGTTTCGTCGCCTTCGCCGGCGGCAGTTGCCGCCGCGCCGCCGGTGCCGTTGACCGGGGCGCCACTGCCTGCGGTCAGGTCCACCACCAGCGCGGGCTGGCTGCTGCCGGGGGGAGGCGCTGGGGGCAGCGGGCGCTGCGGCTGCACCAGCGGGGCGGGCGGTGGCGGGGCCATGATGACGGGCGGGCGTGCGCTGGCCGGTGTTGGTTCCGTAACTGCGGGGACGGCAACTATGACCGGCTGCGCGGGAACCACGGGTGCGGGCACCAGCAATGGTGGCGGCGCCGGTCGCGCGCGGGTCGCGGTCGTCGTGGCCGCCGCGTCGGTCGCGGAGCGCCGCGCGTTGAGGAGCAGGAACAGCGCCAGCGCCAGCACCGCAGCCATGGCGATGGCCAGCGGCAGCGGCACGAGTTCGCGCGGGCGGGCCACGCGCGGGGCCAGATCGTGTCCGGGCCCGCCGCGATCGCCGGTTGGATCGGGCATCGCGCGCGGGTCACCCTGCTTCGTATCCGGGCCGGTCATGGCCGGGCATCCTCGCGGATGGCACTGGCCCGCGATTTGCCGCGCACGAACACGAATTTGCGGTGGACGCCCTCGATCACATAAGCGCCATCACGCACCACGCCGTTGATCAACGCCAGTTCGCCCTTGCGATCCTCGGCATAGATCGCGGGAAGCAGCACGTCGGCCGGCCACACCATCGACGTAAAGTGCCCATCATCGCGTACACTTTGCGGCCACAGCGCGCGCGCGCCGCCCAGCTTGTAGCTACCGGAAGGTTCGGTGCTGGCTGTCGGCGGCGGCTCGATTGGCAACGCATACACGAAGCTGACGATATACGGCTGGACCCCGCTTATCGCCTGCTCGCTCGACAGCGTGAAACTGTAGCTGCGCTGGTCGGTCAGCACGACCAGGTTGGTGTGCCCGGCAAAGCCGTTGGGTTTGACCACGAATGCATCGGCCCGGCGATTGACCTGGACCTGCCATGCCGCTGCATCGCCCACCGTAACAGTTTCGATCCGCTCGTCAGGCGCCAGCCGCACGATCACCGCGAAGCCCGGCTCGACATGGAGCGAGACGACCTCGGTTGCATCGTACATGACCGTTTGCAGGTGCGGATCGCCCACGCCCGGCTGCGGCAGCACGGCCGCCATGGCGGGCGCACCGATCAGCAGCGCTGCGGCCCACGCAATCAAGGCGACGCGCCGATGCATCAGTGCGCGCTGGGCTGCGCGGGCACGCGCAGACTGGACTGTGCAGGCACGCGCGGGCCAATCGGAGCGGACGAAGTGCCCGCGCCCGGAACCGCCATCGGCACCGCAGCGGGGCCGGTCGCCAGCGGCGCAATCCCACCTTGAGTACCGACGGACTGGCCCGATGCCGGCCCGGTCGGCGCGGCAGGCGCGATGTTGATCGCCGCCGGGCCGGGGGCAGGCAATGCCTCCTGATCGCGGCGGTAGTGTGCGATCTCGAACCCCAGCGGATTGACCAGCCGATCATCCATCGCCAGCGGTTCCCCGGCAAAGCGATAGCGGATCTGCGCGACATAGGCGGTGCGGGTGGAGGGCGCGGTCGGCCCGTCGCGGCGGTCGGTTACGAAGCGCACTTGCGCGGTATCGGGACCGACCAGCGCGACGCTGTCGACTGTCACCGAGACGATGGCGCTGCGGGGGTAGATATTCATCGGGCTTTGCGGGTTGGTCAGCGGCATCTGCGCCAGGTACTCGGTGCGCGCTTCGCCCTCGGACCACAGGCCGATCTTGCGGTACTGGTCGGCAATCGTGGTGATGTCGAAAGTCTCACGCGCAACCACGTATTGCGCCAGCATCGACTGGGTCAGCGCCGATTGCGGCTTGAGCACTTGCGGGTGCGTGCCGTCGATCACGGTCGAGTAGCCGGTCGTCTTGTCGACCATCACGGTATAGGGCACCACGGTCTTGAGCGGTGCAAGCGCGACGAGCGCCAGCGCTTCGAGCACCGCCACCCCGGTCGCCAGGCTTGCAACGATCCATGCCGCGCGCCGCGAGTTGGCAAGCGCGGTATCGCGGTCATAGGCCCAGCTTCGCGCTGCTTCGTAATGCTGCTCGCGGTCTGCCGGTTCTTCGGCTTCGGCCACGTTTGGTTGGGGTGCCCCGGTTTCGCTCGTCACGTTGTCATATCCCGTCGCTGGGCGCCGATTGTGCTACGCTGGCGGATGCGGCGGCCGGTCTGGCCAAGCGGAGGTCCACTGCTCGAAGCGCCGGGTGCAGCCGCCGGATCGGAGCGCTGCGCCGCGCCTGCAAGGCGAACGATTCGCACTTGCTCGGGCAGCGAACCGTCATCGCGCCGGGCTTGCGCGCGCACGGCATCGGCCAGTTGCGCTGCACGGTTGCGGCTGTCGATGGGAGCGGCCGGGCCATCGCCGTTTTGGGCGGGGGCGGGCGAGCCGCGCTCGGTTCGGTCCGACGGGGCGAACAATGATCCGACCCCGTTGCTGACAGCCTCGGGTATCTGCAATCCCGCGGCCACGCGGATGACCGCGGCCAGCAGCGCAAACAACACGACGGCCGAAGCCAATGCGGTCGCGACGATCGCCAGTGGCAGGAACCCGGGTGGCTGGTTCGCATCGACCAGGTTGCGCAAGGCAACCACCTGCCGCTCGACGATTCCGAGATCGAGCGCCAGTACCAGCGGCACCGCGATCGTGCCCAGCATCGCGCCGAGCAGCACGCGCACCCACGCCACGAACAGCCCGCGCGTCCACGTGAACAGCAGCGATACGATGAACAGCGGCCCCAACGCCAGCATCAGGGCCATGGTCGCGCTGACCGTCAGCAATCCGCCCAGCGCTGACACGATCAACGCCGTATCGGCCAGTTCGAGCGGGAACTGCGCGGCTTGCGGCAGCGTACCCGCCAGCGGCGCGGCGCCGACTTGCGCGGTCGGCGCCGGCTGGCCGGGCAGCGGCGGCACTTGTCCCGGAGCCTGACCGTTTTGGGGCGACAGCGGCACGGATACAGTGGCCGGACTGACCAGGTCGGCGATCGCCGCGCTCACCCCGTCGATCCGCGCGGCGATCGCGGTCGGTGACAAGTCGCCCGACGTGCCTCCCCCAGAGCCGCCTGACATGCCTGCCGCCAGTTCCCCCGGCGCGCCGGTCACGACATCGAACACCAGCGTCTTGTAAGCCGGCCATTGCGTCGCCAGCGTCAACACCACGCCCAGCCGCAGCGCCAGCAGCACGCCATCGCGCAAGCTCAGCATCGAGCCGAGCAGCATCCGATAGCCGATCAGCGCGACGAAAATCGTCAGCAGCCCGGTCAGCGCGGTTCCGAACGGCGTGCCCGCACCCATCGCGCGATAGACGCCTTCGCCCAGCGACAGCGTGCGGCAATCGGCAAAAGTGATCACCGCGGTGACATAGGGCGCAAGCGCATCGAAGGCGGGGCAGCCGTCCATCACGCGCGCTCGCCCGCTCTGGCCAACAGGCGCGGCAGCCATGCGGCGGGATCGTCGCCGGTTTCGAGGCGAATCTCGTCAAACAACCGGACGGTGCGCTCACGCCCCGAAAGCACGGTCAGCAGATCGCGCTCGCCCGACAGGTTGAGCCGCACAACCACGCTTTCCTGGCCGTGCTTGACCAGGAAGCAGAAGGCGTTGTCGGGCAGGCTGCGCACCAGGTCGAATTCGTGCGCGGTCAACCCGAAGCCGCCGACGTAGTCCTCTTCCGCTGCCTTAGGGTTGGCGGTGAAAACCTGCGTGGCGGCCTGCTCGACAATCACCGATGCAATCCGGCTTTTCAGCGCATCCGAGGCGTTCTGCGTGGCGAAGCCGACGATGCCATTGCGCTTGCGGATGGTCTTTTCCCAGTCGCGGATGCGCGCCACGAACACATCGTCATCGAGCGCCTTCCACCCTTCATCGACCACGATGATCGCGGGCGTACCATCGAGCCGTTCGTCCACCCGGTGGAACAGGTACATCATCGCGGGCGTGCGCAGCACCGGATCATCGAGCAACCGGGTCAGGTCGAAGCCCACGGTGTCGCGGCTGAGATCGACCGCGTCATGCTCGTTGTCGAACAGCCAGGCGTGTTCGCCTTCACCCCACCACGGCCGCAGGCGCGCGTGGAGATCGTCGGCGCGCGGGCGTTCGCCGCCGCGCAGCAGATCGACGAAGCTCGACAGCCGGCGGTATTGGATGGGCGCGGCGAAGTTGGCGTCGACCGCGTCCTTGACTTGCGCCTGCTCGGCCGCGCTCAGCGGTTCGCCCGCCGGATTGGCCAGCCGCGCGATCCATTCGGTCAGGAACCGGCGGTTCTCGGCGCTGTCGGCCAGCAGCAGCGGATTGAGCAGGCTGGCGGTGCCGGGGCGCAAAACTTCGTAAACCCCGCCGATCGCGCGGATGAACAGTTCGGCGCCGCGGTCCTTGTCGAAGAACACGATGCGCGGATGGAACCGCCGCGCCTGCGCCAGCAGGAAATTGACGATCACCGTCTTGCCCGAGCCCGACGGGCCGATCACGGTGAAGTTGCCGAGATCGCCGGCGTGGAAATTGAAGTGGTACGGCCCGGCGGCGGTTGTCTCGAACTGGGTGACCGCATCGCCCCAATGGTTGCCCGCGGCCTGGCCCAACGGGAAGTTGTGGCTGCTGGCGAACGAAGCGAAATTGGCCGAACCGATCACCGCCCGCCGTGCGATCATCCCGAAATTGCCCGGAAACTGCGCCCAGAACGCAGGCTCCAGCCCCAGTTCCTCGCGCACCGCGACGATGCCCAGATCGCTGAGCGCGGCCTGGACTTCGGCGGCGCTGGCGTCGACTTCGGCCTGGCTGGCGCCGCGCACGGTGACGGTCAGGTGGTGTTCGCCAAAAGCGGCGCGGCCGGCGGCGACTTCGTCCTTGGCCTGCGCCAGTTCGCCGCGCAACGACAGCGCCTCGTCGTCCGACGCGCGCATTCGCCGCAACGCCAGGTTCATCCGTGCCAGCGCCGGCCCACGATCGACAAAGGCGAAGCTTTGCGAGATGACCATCTCGGCAGGCAGCCGCAGCAGATCGTCAAGCATTCCGGGCGCGGTGAGGTTGGGATAGTCCTTGATCGACAGCATCGCGCCGAAGCTGCGCGCCATACCATTGGCCGTGCCCAGTTCGAAGGTGTCCTGCCCAAAGCTGACCCGGCGATAGGGCAGGTATTCGCCCGCATCGCTGGCCGGCAGCCGCACCGGTGACAGATCGGCGTTGTAAAGCGCCGAGAGGAATTCGAGCACTTCGGAGCAAGGGCCGCCCGGCGTATCGTAAGCCGACAGCAGCCGCGGGGTATAGCTTGCCAATGCGGCCAGAAGCTGGTCGCCGGCCGCCTCCAGCGCACGCACTTCGATCGCGCGCTGCGCATCGGCGGCGGCGCGCGAAGTCGCCCGCCCGAACCGCCGCGCCAGCCGTTCGCCGATGCCGGTGCGGCCTTGCAAAGGGCGGCGCACGATCGTCAGGAACAGATCGTTAGCATAGAGCTTGCGGCTGGCCATCCGCAGCCGCCACGTTTCATCGAGCGCGGCGCTGAACGCATCGGGGAACGTGCCGCCGCCAAGCGGTTCGACCCGCATCCGCAGCACGTGGTGATAGATCGCAAAGCGCGACGAGCCGATCGCGCGCAACATCGCATCGCGCAAACCCTTGCGGTAATTGAGTTCGGCGCTGTCTGCGGTTTCGAACAGCAGCCCGCCCAGCCGGATCACCAGCATCAGGTTGCCATCGCGCAGTTCCACCACCCGATCGTTGACGTGGTGCGAATACGGCAGCCGGCTGCCCGCGCTTCGCTCCCGCGCGAACAACGCTTCGGGTTCGTGCGCGGCATGCGCGCCTTCGGTTTTCAGGCGCGGTAGGAGTTGCATCGCCAGAACCGATAGTTGGGCACGCGCGGGCAACGCGCCACGCGCACTTCCAGTAGATCGAACATGTACGGATCTTTGAGGCACGCGACCATGCCGATCGCGTGGACCACCAGCGCCACGACCACGGCCCAGGCGGACTTGAAGATCAGGAAAAATTCGGTCGAGACGATCAGGTTGATGACGAAAAAGCTGTACGTTACGCCCGCAAACATCTGCGGCCGCGTAAGCGCCACGAACAACGGATCGCGCGACAGCCCCTGATCCATGTCAGGCGCCTGCGCAACGGGTGATGACGATCCGGCCGATCATCGCGTCAAGCCCGCCCAGAGCACAAGTCAATAGCCGACCGAGGCCGAAGACTGGATGCCGGCGACGATGCTCGCCGCGCCAAACAGGATGAAGCAGCCCAGAATCACCGTGGCGCCATAGCGCCAGTTCATCCGCCCGGTCAGCATCATGAAGCCGATGCTCGCCACCGCGATCACCGCAACAACCGTGGCGACGGTGCCGAGCAGCGTCCCCTGAATCCATCGGATCGCGCCCACGATCGGCCCGGAACCCGCTGGATCCCCGGCGTAAGCCTGCGCCTTGGCCGCGGCCGAGTGGGCAAGGACAATCGCAGTAGCGAATGGACGAAGTGCAGTTTTGATTGCTTTCACACCCTCTACCCTATTGCCCACTGCAAACGCACGCAACGCCCAAATCCTCTGTGCGATACAATCATTGCGCAAATCATGCGAAGCCGGGTTCGATCCAACGCCGGTCGCCGGCTTTTTGACCAACCGACAGCCTTCAATGACATGGATCATGCATATCGCTGCTATCCCGACGGGAGCGGCAAGTTCTCGTACACGCGCGGGGTTTCATGAACGGTGGCTGCGAAACGCTCAGCCTCCGCTTGACCATCCTTCTCGGCAGGGCAGTGGTTCGGGATTCACGTTGCGGCGCGGAAGCAGTTGTCAGCGCATGGCTTGCGCAAACCTTTTGATTTCGGCACTTGCTTGCGCAGAGTCAGCGATCATAAGGGTTGCCATGACGGGACAAGGACCGATCGCGGAGGACGCTGGCTCGGCTGGCATGACCTCTGGGCCTGCGTCGGCAGCAAGCCGCGTTCCCGGCGCCGCCAACGTGTTCGTCAGCTATTCGCGAGTTGACCAGAAGCGCGCGCTGGCGGTCATCGGCGGGCTTGAAAAGGCCGGATTTGCGGTGTGGTGGGACGGGCTGCTCGAAGGTGGCCAGACTTTCCTCAAGACAACCGAAGCCGCGCTTCACGCCGCTGACGCCGTGGTTGTCGTGTGGTCGAAAACCTCGGTGGATTCGCACTGGGTGCGCGACGAGGCCACGCATGGGCGGGACGCGCGCCGACTTGTGCCATTGTCGATCGACCGCAGCGAGCCGCCGCTCGGATTTCGGCAGTTCCAGGTGATCGACCTGGCAAAATGGCGTGGCAACCCTTCCGGCCCTGAATTTCAGGCCGTTATCCGCGCGGTCCATGCAATCATGGGCGAGCAGCATGCGCCGCCAACCCCTGCAAGGCCAAGCCGCGGGTTATCGCGTCGCGTCGTCCTGGCAGGCAGCGGCGTGGTGGCAGCAACCGGGATCGGTGTTGCGACATGGCGCTTCGGGCAGAGCACGGGCGGTGTCGATCGCAACAGCGTGGCGGTGCTGCCGTTTCGCAACCTTTCGGGCAACGCCTCCGAAGAATACCTGACCCAGGGCATTGCCGAGGAAATCCGCCTGGCGCTCTCTCGCAATGCCGAACTGAAGGTGTTCGCGCCCGAAAGCACCGCCAGCGCTGGGGCCGATATCAGCAATCCCGTCGAAGTGGCACGCAAACTCGGGGCGGCAAGCCTGCTCGACGGGAGCTTGCGCCGGGCAGGTTCGCTGATGCGGGTTGTCGCCAGCCTGACGGATCGCGAAAGCGGCTTGTCGGTGTGGACCGAACAGTTCGACCGGCCGATGACGGACTTGTTTGCGGTGCAGAGCGAAATCGCGGCGGCGGTGGTGAGCGCCCTGGCAGCGCAAGCGGGCAAGAGCGCCGACGACAATCGCGGCAACATGAAAGTCAGCGGGACGAGCGATCCGGTCGCGCACGATGCCTATTTGCGCGGCAATGCATTCTACGCCTTGCGCAGCGGAGAAGCCTCGCTCAGCGCGGCGTTGCGTCAGTACGATGCAGCGGTGGCTGCGGACCCCGATTTCGCTGAAGCGCTGGCCGCCCGTGCGCGCACGCTCGTCAATATGACGCAGCAATACGGCAAGGCGGGCGAGTTTTCCGCCGCATACAAAAGCGCTCTGGCATCGGCGCAGAAAGCCGTCGCGTTGAAGCCCCGGCTCGCCATCGCGCAATCGACGCTGGGATATGTGCTTTTGCAGGCAGGGCTGGACTTTGCCGGCGCCCGCGGTCCGTTCGAGCTTTCACGACAATATGGCCAGGGCGATGCGGCGGTCATGCGCATCTATGCGGCTTTCTGCGCGCAAGCCGGGAATTTTCCTGCTGCGCGCTTGGCGATCGGGCGCGCGCTCGAACTCGATCCGCTCAACGCCGGCGAATTCAACACCTTGGCCTTTGTCCGGCTGTGTGAGCGCGATTGGGCCGGCGCGGCCGATGCGGGACATCGCGCACTCGATCTCAATCCGCGTATTCTCCAGAGCCACAGCTATATCGGCAAAAGCCTGTTCGAACAGGGCCGGGCTGCGGAAGCCCGCGTGGCGTTTCAGGCCGAACCGCTCGAGGTCGAGCGCCTTGTCGGCCTTGCCGTGACCGAACACCGGCTCGGCAATACCAAAGCGGCCGATGACGCGCGGTCTGCGCTGTTGCAAACGCTGGGCGATGCTTCGGCTTACCAGCAGGCGCAGATCTTTGCGCAATGGGGCCAGGCCGATCCGGCGCTGGAACGACTGGCGTTTGCGCGTCGGGTGGGGGATGTCGGTCTGATCCTGCTCAAGACCGACAGTTGGATGGACCCTTTGAGACCACGCCCCGAATTTTCGGCCTTGCTGAAGAGCCTCGGTTTCAGTTAGCCTTGCTGCGGGACAACACTGGGGGGTTATTACGATGCGCAAGACACTTTCAATTGTTGCCATCTGTGCCTTGCCGCTGGCGCTTGCCGGCTGCAAGAAAGCCGGCGACGCCACTGCCGAAGCCAGCCCGGCCGCTACCGAAGCTGCCACGATGGCAGCCGATGCCTCACCGGCCGATGCCAGCGCATCGGGCGCAGCCGATGCACCGTCGGCAGAAGCGTCGGGAACCAAGGGCGACGTTCCGTCTAGCGGCGGTGGCCCGCAACCCTGATCACGATCGCGAGCTTGTGAGCGGAGCGCCTGTTCGTCAGGCGCCCCGCCGCTTTGGCGCCTAAAAAGCGTAACCCGCAATGCCGGGCAGTTGGCGCGGTTCGACCACGGCCAGGCTCACGCCGGTGACCGCTGCAATCCAGGTTGCCCATTTGCTGACCGGGATCACCGGCGCCGGCAAGTCGGAGTTGCCCGACTTGGTTGCAAGTGTTTCGAAACAACCCCGTGGCTCGCTAAGCGGCACGCTCACGACACCGGCCAGTAGGGGGCCTGCTTCGAGATCGTACACGTAGATCGGGCTGCCATTGTCGCTCAGGCACAAGCGCAAGCCGCTACCCGTGAGGCTCGGTTCGGACCGGGGGCCACCGATCTGTACGGCATGCCCCCCTTGCCCCACCCCACCGATCGATGTCGTATCGGGCGCGGCCAGCGCGAAATGGCGGTAGAGCACGGCGGGCCAGCCCGGACGCATTACTTGCCCGAAGCCCAATCCGAGAAATTCGACTTCCCCTGCAGTGGGGGATTGAGGCGGGGCCATCGGGGTGAGCGCCGTGGCCGGGCTGATGCTTGCCCCGCCTGCGGTGCTGGCCGGGCGATCGAGTTCGAGCAATGCCAACCCGGCCTGCGCATTGCGTTCGATCCTGACCACACGCCGCGTTCCGCCCGCGTCCTGCGATAGATCCTGCACCCCGATCCTGGCCTCGATCGTGTTGGCATCACCGTTCGCAGGCACGCAAGTGGCGGCTGTCAGGACCCAGTGTGGCGCGACAAGCGTGCCATTGCACCGATGGCGCGCGCTCCAGTCCGGCGCGCCGGCTGATGATCCGGGCGATGCGCCGGCGCTGCGCAACTCGACCAGGAACGTGACCCGGCGCAGGTGCGTGAACGCGGTGCGATAATTCCCGCCGGATGAATAGCCGTTGTCGACCCCTGGAACCGGCCGCGCCAGCACTTCACGCCGTTCAGCGGCCGAGATCGCATAAGAAAGCATCGCAAAGCGTTCGGCCGGGTCGTCGAGATTTTCTTCCGCCCAGCGCCTGGCCCAATCGAGCACTTTGTCATCCTCGGGGCTTTGGGTGAACCGCGCGATACCGGTCGCAGCCGTCTGTGCCTGCGCGCGTGGCACCGCGAAACCGCAGATGACGAGCGCGGCTGCGAGGCAAGGCACTGTCGCGGAACAAATCTGCATCGGACTGGTCCTCAAGGAAGCAGGATCGTCTGGCCGGACGACGGCGGGTGAGCCCGGGCCCGCGCGATCCATCCAAGGTAAGCGCTCACCCGCGTGTATATACCGGGCCGATCGTCGGTTGCGACATGACAGCCTTCCTTGTTCCATGACACCACCCCCACCAGTTCAGTCACGGCCACGCGCGGATCGGACATGTACAAGGGGCCGCCGCTGTCGCCCGAACAGGTCTTCATCATGGTACCTTTCACGCAAAGGACGCCCGGATGGACACGGGCCACGAATCCTGGCCGGGTTTTCTCGGCGGCGGCCGACACCGCCGAAACCTGCCCCGAAACCTGCGCCGAAACCGGCACTGGCACTGGCACTTCCACCGGACCGTAGTCAGCCATTCGGGCGCATGCGTCATTCTCAAGCACGGTCAGTTCGACCCGTCGCAACAACGACGTGACGTCGTTGATGTCACCCACATCGCGGGTCCGGCCCCAGCCCACGGCTTCGACGGGTGTTCCCGGTTTCACTACGCTCGCGGCCAGCGTAGCAATGGCGATTGACTTGGGATCGCGCGGGGCCGGGTCTGCCGCAAGGTGGAGAAGCGCGATGTCGTCCCGATAGATATTGCCCTTCCGGTCGTAGGGGCCATTTTCCTTGAGCCTTCCGCCACCTTCGTTGTAGCCGGCGTGCACCACCGCCCCGTCCACATCGACGCTGTGCCCGCTCACGCCGCTGATATCGCTCACCCCCAACTGCACCGCCAGCTTGCCGGCAACCGCCCGCGGACTGACGCAGTGCGCGGCCGTAAGCACCCAATCGTGCGCAATCAGCGTCCCGCCGCAGACGTGCCGGGCCTGCCAACGGGCACCATAGAGGCTGGTGCTTTCCATGAATGCGGCGTCCTGGCCGACCAACGTGTCGCGATACCGGATTTCGACCGCGAACGGTGCGGCAGCGATCGAGATCGGCAAGCCACCTCCTGCGGCGCAGCAATGACTGGGTTCTTCCATGCCCAGCGCAAAATCGAGCGCCTCTCTTTCACTGCGCGACAACTCCTGTTCGATCCAGGTCTTTTGCAGTGCCGGCTTGCTGGGGAGCCCCGCCCTCGCGAAGCGTCCGAGCAGGTCCACCAGTGAACGTTCGCCGCCATCATAGAACATCGGGAAGTGCGATCCCGTGGACGAGCCCTGGTATGCGTGCGTCACGGGATCGTAAGCCGAGTAGAAATTCAGCTTCCTGGGTGAGCAGATCCATTCGGAAGTGCAGGTCTGCCTGGCGACCTTGAACCCAAGATCACGCGAAAGCCTGTCCTTCACGATCCGCGCGATTGTCTTGCGATCGGTGATGACCTTTGTGTTCTGCGTCGGGACTTCCGGTGCCTGCGCAACCACGCGAGACGTGTGGCTTGCAAGTACGGCAAGCACTGCAACCACCAGGAATTTCAGGAACGTGGCGCGCTGCTTCGTCATCACGGCAGCATCATCCGCTGCCCACTCATCAGCTTGCGCGCCATGGCTTGGGCGATCCACCCACGATAGGCATCCACCCTGGTATAGACACCGGGTTCGTACGCCGCCTTGATGTTGCAGCCGTCCTTGTTCCACGAAACGATCCCGACCAGATCGGAGCCTTCGATGCGGTAGAGCGGCCCGCCACTATCGCCCTCGCACGTCTTGCGGAACCCTCCGCGCGCGCAGATCACCTTGGGATGGATGCGCGCCACCTCGTGAGCACCCCCTGCCCGATCGACAACCCTGGCCGGACCGAAGTCTTCGCCCGGCGTTTGTCCGTGGACGCGAGCGCACTTGTCGTTGGCCAGTACCGACAGTTCCACGCGCGTCAGCAACGCAGTCGCGTTGATCGCTTTCGAAACATCGCGGTCGAGCCCCCATCCCACCGCCGAAACTGCCAATCCGTCAGCGGCAAAGCCCTTTGCGAGCATAATGGTCTTCACGCCGGCCACTTGCGTCGCGTGCGAAACGAGGTGCAGCAGGGCGATGTCGTCGCTGTAGATATCCGTGTCGCCAAGGTGCCGGTAACCCGAATGGACCACCGCCCCGTCGACGTTGATCTGGGTTCCTTCGCGCCGGCTGATATCGCCGACCCCGACTTGCACGGCCAGCGAGCCTTTTTCTATGGTGTTCGGCTTGACGCAATGCGCCGCGGTCAGCACCCATTGCGCCGCGATCAGGGCCCCGCCGCAGGCATGTCGCGCTTGCCACGACTGGCCGAACTTGCCGCTGTTGAATTGGGCCAGCAAGCCTGGCGCCGCGTTGTCGCTGCGAAACCGCACTTCGACGGCGAACGGTACGTCGTTGGGAGCAACACGATCACCGCCCAGCGCTGCGGCAAGATGGAAAGCCATCCCCAGCGCCTCGTTGATCGCCTCGAACTCGTAGCGCTTGAGGTAAACCGCGACCTTTTTCTGCTGGCCTGCCGGATCGTCCGGCTTGCGGTCACGCCACACCTTTTCGAGCCGCGCCAGCACGGCCGCTTCGTCGCCGGCGTAGATCATCTCGACTTCGTCGCGCGCATCGATCTTCAGCGTGACCGGGTCGACGTCGATAACGCTCATGTTGCGCGCGGCGCAGAAGCCTTCGATGCTGCAATAGACAAACCCGCCGAACCCCGGCTGAATGCCATGCTGGATGGCCGCCTTCCGCATTGCGGCAAGCGTGTCCGCTTCGCCCAGCTTGCGCCCGACAAAGGCTTGCTGCGCCGCCGTATCGGCGGGCCAGCGGTGATGCGCCTGGCGTGCATACCGCGCAGTCAGTGCCGCAATATCGCCCGCCTCGTAGATCTGCTCGTCATACCTCTGGTCGACCCGCAGCGTGACCGGATCGACATCGATGGTCCGCCAGCTCTCGCAATAGCCTTCGCGATAGCAATCCATTCGGCGCTGGCGCCCGGTCCCGATCGCTTGGGTGGCCGCCTTGATCATCACGGCCAGCACCGGATCGGCAGCTTCCGCTGGAGCAGTGGACAGCGCTGGCGCGCCTACGGGGTCTGCTTGCGCGCGCGCTGCAGGCGCCGCGAGCGCGAGCGCGGCATACACGCCGGCCGAGATCAGGAACTGGTCTGCACGCTTTCCCCCACCCTGCTTTTGCACGGCGCTGCATCCTTGAACCAAAGACCAGAACTTATGCGCGTTTTTCCACGCCGTCATCTTCGAACTTGTCAATGCGGCGCTTCGGTCGCCGCCCCTTGCAAAAGCCCGCAGTGCCAATGCCAGAAACCGGTTCCCTCCCTGGCATGCGATGTTCTAGCAAGGGGCATGGTTACCTTGCTCCAGCCCCGCCCATGCCTGTCGCTGTGTGTTACCGGTCACCGCGGAACCAATCAGGGCTTCAACGCCAACAAACCGGCCGTGGAGGCAACGCTGGCCGGGCTGTTCGAGGCGATCGGCCTTCTTGTCGACACCGAAGCGGCCACGCTTGGTCCGGTTGCGCCGGTGCGACTGCTCAGCCTGCTCGCTGACGGGACTGACCAGATGGCCATGACCATCGCGCAGCAGCGCGGATGGACGCTTGCGGCACCGCTGCCGTTCGGCCGTGCGCTCAATAGCGCCATCAACGCACGGCCTGCCACGCGCGCCGATGCCGAGGTCTTGCTGCAAGGCGCTTTGCCCCAAGACCCCGCCTGCGCCGCCGATGCTGCAACGCTCGCTGGCTGGTACGAAGCGGTCGAGTTGTTCGAGCTGGCTGACCGCGACAGCGCGATCGCCGGCGAATACCTGGCCGTGGTGGGCGCCCCTGCCAACGAATCGCGCACCCATGCCTTTCGCGCATCGACCTCTGCGCAAGTGGCGCTCGCGGGGCGCGTGATGATCGAGCAGGCCGACCTGATGATCGCGGTGTGGGACGGTGAATCGACCGACCTCGTAGGCGGCACCGGCCACACGGTTGCCTGCGCGCTGGATCAGGGGTGTGCGGTGTTGAGGATCGATCCCGCGGCACCCGAACGGTGGCATATCCTGCACGCGCCCGAGGCACTGGCCGCCAGTTTCCGCCCCGGCATGTTCATCGAGGATCGCGACGCCACGCTTTCCAGGATCGTGCGATCGGCCTTGCGTCCCGGCGAAGGCGGCGCCTTGCACCAGGGCGCGGCCGGCCTCGCGCGCGAGAAGTGGTATGCGCGCAGTTCTCTCCTGTGGCACGGCTATCGCCGGATCGAGGCCCTGTTCGGCGGCGAGAAACGGCCGTTCCGTTCGCTGGTCAACCGCTACGAAACGCCCGATGCAATTGCAACGGGCAGTGGGGCACCGCTGCTGGCCGCAGCGCGCGCCTTGCCCGGCGGCGATCCGGCCATCCCCGATCGGATCGAACGCGAAGTGCTCGGGCGCTTTGCGTGGACCGACGGAATTTCGGCACGGCTGTCCGACGCCTATCGCGGCGGCATGACCGTCAGCTTCGTGCTCTCGGCGTTCGCGATCGTCGGCGGAATTGCCTACGAGCCGTTCGCCGATGTCAACGCCAAGTGGATGTTTGCCTGCGCCGAGCTGGCCTTGCTGCTCGGGATCGTGGCGATCACCTGGCTGGGAAGCCGGCGCCGCTGGCACAAGCGCTGGTTCGAAACCCGGCGCGTGGCCGAATACTTGCGCCATGCGCCGATCATGCTGCTGCTGGGCGCAGCGCGACCGCCCGGCCGCTGGCCCAAGGGCACCGGCACCAGTTGGCCCGAATATTACGCGCTTCACCTGCTGCGGGCGCAAGGCCTGCCGCGCGTGGCGATGACCCAGAGCTACTTGCGCGGGGTGCTCGAAACGCTGCTCGCGCCGCATGTTTCGGGGCAGCGCGATTACCACGTGTCCAAGGCGCGGCGGCTGCACACGGTGCACCACCGGCTCGACAAGCTGTCCGAACGGCTGTTCCTGCTGGCGGTGCTGTCGGTGTCGACCTACCTGGCGTTCGCGCTCGCCTCTGGGCTGGGCTATCTGCCGCACGAGGAACTTCATGGCGCGGCCAAGATCTTCTCGTTCCTGGGCGTGATGTTCCCGACGTTCGGCGCCGCGCTTGCGGGCATCCGGTACTTCGGCGATTTCGAACGCTTTGCGGGCATCTCGGAAGTCACGGCGGGGCGGCTCGAAGCGGTTGATGCACGCATCCGGCTCCTGCAATCAGCGCCCGATCACCTGCTGACTTACGCGCAAGTCACCGAACTTGCCCATGCCGCCGACGACATCGTGGTCAGCGAAATCGAAAGCTGGCAGGCCGTTTTCGGTGGAAAGCATTTCACCGTACCTGTCTGAATGGCGAAAGCTACTCGCTGCGCGCGGGCACCGGCATCACGATGAAATGATCGTGGACTTGCCCTTTGCCGGGAACATCGAGCGGGGCCTTCAGGCCGATTTTCAACTCGGCGATGGTGGATGCGGGCAGTTCGAGCGGATGCTCATCGGGATGCGTGGGCGCTTCGTGGCCATAGTCGAGGCCTGGAGTGCGGGTCATTTCGATATGCGCGCCCAGCGCCGCGCGGATCGGGTGCGTGGCAGCGAAGGCTGCGAGGCGATCGAGGCTGGCGCGATCGTCGGGCATGAAATTGACCGGCACGTATAGCCGGCCGGGGTAAAGCGTGTCGCCCGAAAGCAGGATCTTCAACCGCGCATCGTAGTACATGGCCGCGGCCGCCTGGTGCCCGGGTGTGGGGATCACGTTCAGCACGCGGCCGCCAAGGTCGAAGCGGGCAATCTGCTGCGGCCAGTTGGCGATGCCGAAGAACGCAGCAACGTCGGCCGGTTTCAGCCCCACAACGGTGGTGCCGGGGCGATCGCGAAAGGCGGCGTCGCCGGCAACATGATCGCCGTGGCTGTGGCTGTGCGCAACCACCAGCGGGATGCTGGTGCGATGATGCGCGGCCAACCAATCCGCAACCAACCGATCGACCGTCGGCCTGATCCGGCCATCTTTCGCACCGGTGTCGACCAACAGCACCTTGTCGCGTCCGAACAGCAGATAGAGGAACGGCGCTTCGAAATTGGTCTTGATCGACTGGCGGATCACGAACGTATCGCCATCGAGCGCCTGGACTTGCGTGACGGGTTCGTCCGCCAGCGTGCCGTCGATCCATTTTTCGGGAAATAGCGCAGGGTGCGGAGCGGCGTATGCGGATTGCGCCACGGCCAGTGCAGCGCACGCCATCAACGCCTTGGCAGCCAGCCGCCGTCGGTCAACTGCCATGGGTTGGAAACCTTTCACCTTGCGCGCCGCCTTGATCCAGCCCGGGGAGTTGTCCCCGGGCTGGCATATCCGATCAATAGTGGAAGCGGAAATCCACGCCGATCTTGCGCGGGGTCAGGATACTCTTGTCGTAATAACGTTCGACCACGCCGGTGCGCACCTGGTTGAATGAACTGACATCATTGCCGATCGCGGTAACCGCGTACTTGTCGAAGATGTTGTCGGCAAAGATGCCGATTTCGAACACCTTGGCATGATAGGTGATCGAAGCGCGGTGCGTGGTGTAGCCCGGGATGACTTCGCCGTTCCCGCGCAGCCCGATGCGCGAATAGACGTTGCCGGTATACGTCGTGGCCCAGTTCGCCTCGATGTCGGCGCCGTTGGCCAGCGGCTGGGTGTAAGTGATCTGCCCGCTGGCCGAATTTTTGGTCGATCCCGGCAGGCGATCGCCGGCGAACACGTCGAACGGCACGCTCTGGCTGATGACCGCGTTGGCGGCGCCCTGGGTGAGGTGGGCATCGTCGTAGGAATAGGTCCCCTGCACCACCAGACGCGGGGTCACCTTGAACCGGGCAGAAAGCTCGAAGCCTTGCGACACCGCATCGTTGGCGTTGATGGTGATGCCGACCGCGCCGTTCACGGTCTGCGAAGGAAGCTGGATGCCCTTCCAGTCGACATGGAACACCGCGGCGGTCATCTGCAGGCGCTTGTCGAAAACCGAAGCGCGAACGCCCAGTTCCAGGTTGCGGGTCTTGTCGGGGTTGTAGGCCAGTTCGTTGGGCAGTGCGCAGACGTTCTGGCCGGGCGGCAGCGGCAGGATGCACGGCGCCACGCGGTTGACGTTGCCGGTGCGGTAACCGGTGCTGTAGGTGAAGTAGGCCAGCAGATCGTTGCTGAACTTGTACGAGGTGTTGGCCTTGTAGACCACGCCATCGGCAGCAGTCTGGCCCGATTTGATGCGGCTCGCGGCAAACTGGATCAGCGGGTACGGCGTGCGCCGCAAGCCGCCGCCGGTCAGCGGAGTGTCGGTGCCGCCTTGCGCGAAGGCATCGTACTTGAAGTAGCGCACGCCCCCGGTCAGCTGCCACTTGTCGGTGATGTGGAACGTGCCTTCGCCGTAGACCGCCTTTTCGCGCAGCGAGGTGTTGACGAACGAGATATATTCCAGATCATCGGGCCGGTTTACGCCGAGGAATTTGGCGTAGCCCGGCGTGTATTCCTGGTAATTCCGCTTGTTGCGCAAGTTGTTGTAAAACCCGCCGATCACCCAGTTGAACGGGCCGCCGTGGGTGGAAACCAGCCGGACTTCGCCGTTGAACTGGGTCGACCGGCTGGTCGACTGGTTGAACGACGAGAACGCGGGGAACGCCTCGTAGCCATAGTCGAGATCGAGCAGCAGGTCGGTGTTGTCGCTTTGCTGCGACACCTTCTGCGTGGTCCAAGCCGATGTGGCCACGAGCTGTGCGATGCTGAACAGGTTCAGGTTGAATTCGGCCGCGAACAGATCCGAAATGCGCTTGTTGGGTTCGAGGTAGCGCTTCGTCGATTCGTAAGGCCCCGATCCCAGCACGCCCGCCTGCGTTGTCTGGTAGCCGCCAGTGCCGGTGTTCTGATGCGCGTACGTGAGGAAAACCTTGATGTCGGGATTCAGCTCTAGCAGCAGTTGGTTGCGCGTGGTGAACGTCAGTTCGTAGTTCACGTCCTTCTTCGAATAAAAGTTGGCCGCGCGCTGGGCCGCGGTACCGAACGACCCGCCGGCGGCCGTCAATCCGCGCACGGGCTGCGAGTTCGAGACGCCGGGGTTTTGCAACAGGTAGTTGTAATCGATGAAGCCGGGATTGTCGTAATAGCCCACGGTCGAGCGGAACGCGACGTGGTCCTTGATGATCGGCACGTTGATCGTGACATCGCCGTTCACGCCAGGTTTGCCGCTGTGCGCTTCGCCGAAGGCGCGCACGTGGGCATCGATCGACCATTTGCCCGTGTCGGGACGGTTGGGCATGTAGCGCACCGCGCCGGCCAGCGTGCCGAGCCCGTAAAGCGTGCCTTGCGGACCTTGCAGCACCTCGACGTGGTTGATGTCGAGCAGCTTGAAATCGAGGTAGAGCGGAATTTCGCCCAGATAGACGCCAACGGCGCTTTCGGCGTTGGAGCCGCCCGAGCTGGTATCGGCGGCGGAAATGCCGCGCAGGACGATGCCGCCGGCCGATCGCGGACCGGTATCTAATACCGTGACGCCGGGGGTGAAGGCGGCAAGGCCCTTGATGTCGTCGATGCGGTTCTTGGCCAGCTCTTCGCTGCTGACCGCGCTGATGTTGATCGGCGCGTCCTGGAGCGTCACCGAGCGACGAGTCGCAGTGACGAGGATTTCGTTGGGATCGGTGTCGGGCGCGCTTTGTGCAGGCTCGCTTTGAGCAGGCGCGTTTTGCGCCAGTGCCTGTGTGGAACCGGCGCCGGCCAGAATGGTCGCGCAGAGCAGTGTGTTGCGGATGATTCTCATAGTCACTTCGACCCCCTACGATTGAGCCTGTCGTCGTGACATCCATCCCATTGGCGCTCTGTTGCGGCGCTTGATCGTCGGCCTGGCGGCCGGTCAGCTTGCCCGTCTCGCGGCCGCAGCCGCTCCACGGTCGGGCAATTGCCGGGTGCCGCCAAACCTTGTGCTCATCACTCCCTGAAGCGATAATTGAAAAGGTATGGATATTACGGAATGCGTCAAGCATAATAATTCTGCACCTGCTCAGTATGACGCAAGCGCGCACCGCACTGCACAAAACCGCGCTTTTCAGGAGGTTCGTCAGATCGGTCGAAGGCGACGCGATCGCCCGGCCGATTCGGCGAATCGCGATCAGGCGCCGATCGATGTCGCGAGCTGTTGCAATTTCGAGTCGCAGGCAGGCATCCCGCCGGAGACCGCCGACTCAGCGCCGCAGTGGGCTCAACCATTGCGCGCCGGATCTCGCTGGCACGATGAACAACCGCCCTCGCCTGCCCGCATCGCCAGTTTGCCTTGCGTATTACCTAATTCGATGCCCGTAATATTTTTATGGACAGCCCGATTGTTTGCAGGAATGCTGCACTGCGAAAAAGGGAGCCGAATCATGATCCGAAAGATTGGCAAGGCGTGCAGCGTGGCTTTCATGGCCGGTGCGGTTTTCCTCGCATCATGCTCGCAGGCGCCCGGCCCCAGGGCCGAGGCCCGCAAGGAGTTCAACATCGGCTGGTCGATCTACGCCGGCTGGATGCCCTGGCCCTATGCGCAACAGGCCGGGATCGTGAAAAAGTGGGCCGACAAGTACGGCATCAAGATCAACATCGTACAGGTGAACGACTACGTCGAATCGGTGAACCAGTACACCGCCGGCAAGTTTGACGGCGTCACCGTGGCCAACATGGACGCGCTCACTATCCCGGCCGCCGGCGGCAAGGATACCAGCGCGATCATCGTCGGCGATTATTCGAACGGCAACGATGGCATCCTGCTCAAGGGCGCCGACCAGTTGAGCGCGATCAAGGGCAAGCAGGTCTATCTGGTCGAGCTGTCGGTATCGCATTACCTGCTGGCGCGTGGGCTCGAAACCGCCGGCATGAAGCCCACCGACGTCAAGACCGTGAACACATCCGATGCCGATATCGTCGGCGCGTTCGGCAGTCCCGACGTAACTGCGGCCGTCGCCTGGAACCCGCAGCTTTCGGTGATGAAGGGTCAACCGGGCGTCAAACTGGTGTTCAGTTCGGCCGATATCCCGGGCGAGATCCTCGATCTGCTCGTGGTCGATACCGCCACGTTGAAGGCCAATCCCAATCTCGGCAAGGCGCTCACCGGCATCTGGTATGAAACCGTGGCGCTGATGAACAGCCAAGACGCAAAGGGCAAGCAGGCGCGCGCGGCGATGGCCAAGCTGGCGGGATCGACGCCCGAGGCGTTCGACAGCCAGTTGAAGACGACGTTCCTCTATTCGGACCCCAAGGCGGCTGTCTCTGCAACGTCGAGCCCAGCGCTTATCAAGACGATGACGCAAGTGCGCAACTTCAGCTTTTCCAAGGGCTTGTTCAAGGGCGCGACGTCGGCAGACGCGGTGGGCATGGCCTTTCCCGGAGGCAAGACGCTGGGTGACGCGCAACATGTGACGCTGCGCTTCGACGAAAGCTTCATGAAGATGGCCGCTGACAACCAGCTCTGATCCGCGGATTCGCAACCTTTGAAACCCGTGCCTCCATCGAAAGCGATGTGACGATATGCGTTGGGTGAACCGACACGTTCGCCGGAGCGACGGCATCTTCCTGGGTGCGCTGCCGATCCTGCTGCTTGTGCTGCTCTACCTGTTCCTGGCGACGCAGCGCCACGCCGCCAATCCGGCCGACAAGATCCTGCCGCTGCCCGGCGGCATGGCGCAGGCGATGGCCGCGCTGCTGTTCCAGCCCGACCAGCTTTCGGGCAAGCTGCTGTTCTGGGCCGATACGCTCGCCAGCCTCGAACGGCTTGGCGCCGGGCTGGCGATCGCAACGCTGATGGCGCTCGTGGTCGGGCTGGTGCTGGGCGTGCTGCCGCCGGTGCGCGCGACGTTCGGCCCGCTGGTGACATCGATCGCGGTGATCCCGCCGATCGCGCTGCTGCCGATCCTGTTCATCGCAATGGGGCTGGGCGAGACCTCGAAGATCGCGCTGATCGTGATCGGCATTGCGCCGGTCATGGTTCGCGATATCGCCTCGCACGTCGCCGCCTTGCCGCGAGAACAGATCATCAAGGCGCAGACGCTGGGCGCCAGCAGTTGGCAGATCATGATCCGCGTCGCGCTGCCGCAAGCCCTGCCGCGGCTGTTCCACGCGGTGCGCATGGCGCTGGGGCCGGCGTGGGTGTTCCTGATTTCGGCCGAGGCGATCGCGTCGGACGTGGGGCTGGGCTACCGCATTTTCCTCGTCCGCCGCTACCTCGCGATGGACGTGATCATTCCTTATGTCGCCTGGATCGCGGTCCTCGCCATCCTGGTCGACGTCGCGCTGGCCTTCCTCAGCAAGCGCCTGTTCCCCTGGGCGCACGGAGCTGGCCATTGAGCGCCGCTCCCATCCTCAGCTTGCGCGACATCTGGGTCGAATACGGCGACAAGATCGTGCTCGAACGCGTCGATCTGGACGTCGAAGCCGGTGCATTCGTATCGATCATCGGCCCGTCAGGCGCGGGCAAGAGCAGCCTGCTGCGCATCGTGCTCGGCCAGGAAGCCCCGACGCGCGGATCGCTGCTGCTCGACGGCGAACCACTCGCGCCCGAATGCGGGCCCGATCGTGGCGTGGTGTTCCAGCGCTATTCTGTGTTCCCGCATCTGTCCGCGCTGCAAAACACGGTGTTCGGGATCGAATGCGCCAAGGCTCCGCTCTCCGCGCGGCTGTTCGGCGGCGCGCGCCGCGCGGCAATGGACGAGGCGACCGAAATGCTGGGCGCGGTGGGCTTGGGTGACAGCCTGAATCTTTATCCCGCGCAGATGTCGGGCGGGATGCAGCAACGGCTGGCGATCGCGCAGGCACTGATCAAGCGCCCGCGCATCCTGCTGCTCGACGAACCCTTCGGCGCGCTCGATCCGGGCATTCGCAAGGACATGCACACCCTAATCACGAAACTATGGCGTGACTATGCGCTCACGATCCTGATGGTGACGCACGATATCCGCGAGGCCTTCGCGCTGGGCACGCGGGTGCTCGCGCTCGACAAGCGCCGGCACGATCCGCACGCACCGCACCGCTTCGGGGCAACGGCCGTGTACGATCTCCCATTGCGCGACCGAAACGGTTCCGCTGAAAACCCGATAAAGACATTCGAGGACAGGACATGACCACCGAACCCTCCAGCCTGGCGCGGCTCAGCATGAGCCTGCCCGGCGAACTGTTCCGCCAGCTCGACATGATGGTCGAAGAACGCGGGCTGCCCTCGCGCTCACAGCTCATCGCCGAACTGATCCGCCATGCGCTCGCCGAACATGAAGCCTTCACGCGGCCCGACGACATGCTCGCGGGCACGATCACCATCGTCTACCGCGGCGATCGCGGCCGCGTGCGGCATCAGCTTGCGCAAACGCAGGCGCGCTACCTGAAAGAGGTCATCTCCTCGCAGCACGTGTTTCTGGAAGATGACCAGTCGCTCGAAGTGCTGCTGGTTCAAGGCCCAGCCATCCGTTTAAAGGACTTGTGCGACGCGCTCCGCCGTGTGCGCGGCGTGCAGCAACTCGAACTGGTCGCCACCACCGCGCTCCTGCCGCCGCTGCATGAACAGGAAGCCGCCAGCCTCCGGGGAGCCGCCGCATGACCGACGGACTCGCAAACCCGCTCGCCGCGCGCGATCACGCCCGCAAGCAGGCCGGCACTGTGGTAGAGGCGATGCCAGTGCTGCCGCCGGTGGCGCACGATCTGCCGGAAGGCGTCGCCCCGGACGCCTTGTTGTGGGAAGAAACGATCGCGGCCGGCGGCTATGCCACGCGAAAGCTGGCGCGCGGCACCCGGCTCCGGCTGATCGACGTCAAGGGCGATGCCTGCGCCTCGCTGCTGATCTTCAACGCCGAAATGCCCAGCGAACGGCTGAACGTGGCCGACACGGTCAAGATCCAGTGGAATGCCTATCTCGGGCAGGGAAAGCTGCTGCTGTCGGACATGGGCCGCGTGCTGATGAGCATCGTGGAGGACACTGCGAGCACACACGACTGCTTCAGCGGCACCTCCAACGCCGCCAGCAACGCCACGAAATACGGTGACGGGCGCAACAGCGGGCTCTATCCCAACGGACGCGACCGCTTCCTGCTCGGCGCGGCCAAGCACGGCCTCCAGCGCCGCGATGTCCACCCCTGCGTTACGCTGTTCAAGGGCGCGCGGATCGAGCCCGACGGCGTAATCACCCCGCAGATCGGCCCCTTCGCGCCTGGCCGCAGCATGGTGCTGCGCGCAGAAATGGACGTGATCGTGGTCATCGCAAACTGCCCGCACGTGCTCGACTCCCGGCCGGACTACACCGTCACCCCGCTGCGCGCGACCGCATGGCGTGGGCCCGCCACGCCGCACGACGATGCCATCCGCACCGCGACGCCGGAGGGCCTGCGCGCCTTCCTCAACGTCGAAGACTACCTGCGTCGCTGAAAGGACCGGCCATGATCAATCGCGACGTTCAACTCGACGGCCTTTCCGACCAGATCCTCCACGATGAAGTGGTGCCCGCCCGCGCGCCGTGGCTGTACCACATCAAGGCTGGCCAGACCTTGCGCATCGTCGATCTCGAAGGAAACCAGGCGGTCGACTTCCTGCTCTACGCCGGCGCCGACGACGCCGAACGCTACAGCGCGCAGGACACCGTCGCGGCGCAAGGCAACCTGTTCCTGCGCCAGGGCACGGTGCTGCGCTCGAACGAAGGCCGGCCGATGATGACCATCGCCGCCACTTCGGTCGATTACCACGACACCATCGGCGGCGCCTGTTCGTGCGAATCCAATACCTTGCGCTACGGCCACCACACCAAGGCCGAACACGCCTGCGTCGAAAACTTCCTCGAAGCCAACTTGCGCGAAGGCCGCGGCAAGCGCGACATGGTCTCGAACATCAACTTTTTCATGAACGTGCCGGTGGAAGCCGACGGCGCGCTCGGCATCGTCGACGGGATTTCGGCGCCGGGGCTGACGGTGGACTTGCGCGCAGAAATGGACGTGATCGTGGTCGTCTCCAACTGCCCGCAGATCAACAATCCCTGCAACGGTTTCAACCCCACCCCCGTGCGCATGATTGTCGCTGCATGAGTTTCGACACCGTCCTCATTGCCAACCGGGGCGCGATCGCCACCCGCATCATCCGCACCTTGCGGAGCATGGGGCTGCGCTCGGTCGCGGCCTATTCGGAGGCCGACGAAGGCTCGCTCCACGTCTCGCAAGCCGACGAAGCGGTGTGCATCGGCGGTGCAAGGCCATCGGAAAGCTATCTCAACGTCGCTGCAATCCTCGAAGCCGCGAGGCGGACTGGCGCCGGCGCGATCCACCCGGGCTACGGCTTCCTGGCCGAGAACGTCGACTTCGCCGAAGCCTGCGCCGAAGCCGGGATCGTCTTCATCGGCCCTACCCCCGACAACATCCGCACCTTCGGACTGAAGCACAGCGCCCGCGCGCTCGCCGCCGCCAACCACGTTCCGCTGGCGCCCGGCACCGACTTGCTGACCGACGAGGCCGAAGCCGTCACCGCCGCGCGCGACATCGGCTTCCCGGTGATCCTCAAGGCCACCGCGGGCGGCGGCGGTATCGGCATGCGCATCTGCGAGGACGAGCACGCCGTCCGCGAAGGGTTTGCCTCGGTAGCCCGGCAAGGGCTGGGCAGCTTCGGCGATGCCGGCGTGTTCCTCGAACGCTACGTCCGCCGCGCGCGCCACATTGAAGTCCAGATCTTCGGCGATGGCCAGGGGCGGATCATGCCGTTGGGCGAACGCGATTGCTCGCTCCAGCGCCGCAACCAGAAAGTCGTCGAGGAAGCCCCCGCCCCGCTCCTGCCCGAATCCGTGCGGGAAGACTTGTTCGCGGCGGCAGTCCGGCTCGGCCAGGCGGCAAACTACCGCTCGGCCGGCACGGTCGAATTCCTCTACGACGCCGAACGACAGCAGTTCTTCTTCCTCGAAATGAACACCCGCCTCCAGGTCGAGCACGGCGTGACCGAGGAAGTGATGGGCATCGACCTCGTCGAATGGATGATCCGTGGCGGCGCCGGGGACTTCGCTTTCCTTGATGCCGAACCGCCCCAGCCGAATGGCCACGCGGTGCAAGTGCGGCTCTACGCCGAAGACCCCGCGCTCGACTATCGCCCCACAACAGGCACGCTGACCGCGGTCGAATTCCCCGAGGACGTCCGCGTCGAAACCTGGTGCATGGCGGGCGGCACGGTCAGCCCGTGGTACGATCCGATGCTGGCCAAGCTGATCGTCCACGCCCCCACCCGCGCCGAAGCCGTCCGCGCCGCGCAAGCCGCCGTCGATCACAGCCGCATCGACGGGCTGGAAACCAACTTGCGCTGGCTGCGCGACGTGGTGCGCTCCCCCGCCTTCACCAGCGGCGAGGTTTCCACGCGCACGCTCGACGCGATCGACTACCGCCCGCGCAGCATCCGCGTGATCAGCGGCGGCACCGCGACGACCGTGCAGGACTGGCCCGGCCGGCAAAAGCTGTGGGCGGTGGGCGTTCCCCCATCCGGCCCGATGGATGACCAGTCGTTCCGGCTCGGCAACCGGCTGGTCGGCAATCCCGAGGGCACCGCCGGGCTGGAGATCACCTTCACCGGCCCGACGCTGTCGTTTACTGAGCCCGCGCGGATCTGCCTGACCGGCGCCGATTTCGGCGCGACGCTCGACGGCGTTCCGCTGCCGCGCGGCAAGGCGATTGCCGTCGGCGCAGGGCAGACGCTGGTGCTCGGCCGCGCCAGTGGCGGCGGGATGCGCGGATATCTGCTGGTCGCGGGCGGGTTCGACATCGCGCCCTACCTCGGCAGCCGCAGCACCTTCGAATTGGGCCAGTTCGGCGGCCATGCCGCGCGCCGCCTGCTCGCGGGCGATACGCTGCACTTGGCCGGCGAGCCGACCGACAGCCCGCTTGCCTCGGCCGTGCTCCCCGCCATGTCGAGCGAGTGGACTGTGCGCGTCCTCTACGGCCCCCACGGCGCCCCGGATTTCTTCACCGATGAGGACGTCGCCACGATCCTGTCGGCCGAATGGCAGGTCCACTACAACAGCAACCGCACCGGCGTTCGTCTCGTCGGACCCAAGCCGCACTGGGCGCGCAAGGACGGCGGCGAGGCGGGGCTGCACCCCTCCAACATCCACGATAACCCTTACGCGATCGGCGCGATCGACTTTACCGGCGACATGCCGATCATCCTCGGCCCCGATGGCCCCTCGCTCGGCGGCTTCGTCTGCCCCTTCGTGATCTTGGCCGCCGATCGCTGGAAAGCCGGGCAACTTGTGCCGGGCGACAAGGTCCGTTTCGAGCCGGTGACCATCGCCGATGCCGCGCAGGCCGACGCAATGCAGCGCAAGCTGATCGCCACGGGCACGCCGCCCGAAGCGACCCCGGCGCGACCGCTGGGCACGCTCTCCCCGATCCTCGCCGAATTCCCGCAAGCGCCGAACCGCCCACGCACCGTCTATCGCCAGCAGGGTGATCGCAACATCCTGGTCGAATACGGGCCGATCGTGCTCGACATCGAACTGCGCATCCGCGTCCATGCGCTGATGGTCGAGCTGGAGCGGCTGGCGCTGCCCGGCATCGTCGATATTGTTCCCGGCATCCGTTCGCTCCAAGTCCACTTCGACGGCGTGGTGATGGACCAGCAACAGGCGCTCGCCGTGCTGATTGCGGCAGAGGAGCGGCTGGCCGATCTCGAGGATTTCGCCATCCCCTCGCGCATCGTCCACCTTCCGCTGAGCTGGCGCGATCCGGCCACGATCGAGACGATCGAGAAATACATGAGCGCCGTCCGCGACGACGCGCCGTGGTGCCCCGACAACATCGAATTCATCCGCCGGGTCAACGGCTTGCCCGATGCCGCCGCGGTGGAGAACCTGATCTTCGAGGCCAACTTTCTGGTGCTAGGGCTGGGCGATGTCTATCTCGGCGCGCCGGTTGCTACCCCGGTCGATCCGCGCCACCGGCTGGTCACAACCAAGTACAACCCCGCGCGCACCTGGACCCCGCCCAATGTCGTCGGCATCGGCGGCGCCTATATGTGCATCTATGGCATGGAGGGACCAGGCGGTTACCAGTTGTTCGGCCGCACCATCCAGGTGTGGAACACACATCCCAGAATCGGGGGCCAAACCAACGCCTTCACCGAGGGCAAGCCTTGGCTGCTGCGGTTCTTCGACCAGATCCGCTTCTACCCCGTAAGCGCCGATGACCTCACCGAATGGCGCCGCGATTTCCCCAGTGGGCGCCGTTCGATCCGCATCGAACCATCCGAATTCCGGCTGTCCGACTACCGCGTGTTCCTGGCGCAGAATGCCGAAGCGATCGCCAGCTTCGAAGCCCGGCGCAAGATCGCCTTCGACGCTGAGCGCGCCGATTGGCAGGCGCGCGGCGAGTTCGACCGGATCAGCGATCTTGCCGAAGTGGATCAGCCACCCGCCGGCGCGGTGGTGGTTCCGGAGGGCGCAGACCTGATCGAGGCGCCCTTCGGCGGGAGCGTATGGAAGCTGCTCGTCGCCGCCGGGGACGCGGTCGAGGCCGGCGACACCATCGCGGTGTTGGAAGCGATGAAGATGGAATGCGCGGTCCACAGCCCGAGCGCGGGGACGGTCTCGGCGCTGTACGTGCGCGAGAACCAGTCGCTCCAACCCGGCGCGCCGATGATGGCATTGACGAGGCATCCATGACAGCCAACCGCAGCGCCACCGCGATCGCCGCCGCCGTCAGTGCCGGACAGACCAGTGCGGTCTCGGTAATCGAGGACACGATCGCCCGCCTTGCCGCTTACGATGTCGTACAGCCGCAAGCCTGGATCAGCCGCGCGGCCCCGGACGCATTGGTCGCCGCCGCCCGCGCCATCGATGCGCGCGTTGCCGCTGGCGAAGTGCTCCCGCTGGCGGGCGTGCCCTTCGCGGCGAAGGACAACATCGACGTGGCCGGGTTCGAGACCACCGCCGCATGCCCGGCCTTCGCTTATCGCCCCGACCAATCGGCCACGGTTGTCGAACGCCTGCTGGCGGCCGGCGCGATCTGCGTGGGCAAGACCAACCTCGACCAGTTCGCCACCGGGCTCAACGGCACGCGCAGCCCTTACGGCGCGCCGCGCAACGCCTACAACCTGGCCTATGTCAGCGGCGGATCGAGTTCGGGCTCGTCAGTGGTGGTGGCGGCGGGGCTGGTGCCGCTGGCACTCGGCACCGATACCGCCGGATCGGGCCGCGTGCCGGCCGCGTTCCAGCACCTGATCGGGTTCAAACCCACCAAGGGCCGTTGGAGTACGCACGGGGTCGTGCCCGCCTGCCGCACGCTCGATTGCGTGACTGTGCTCACCAACGACACCGCCGATGCGCGGCTGGTCGATTCCATCATTGCGGGCTTCGATCCGCCCGATGCTTATTCCAAGCCGCTGGCGGATCACCCGGTTTCAGGCAACCGCATCGGCGTGCCGCGCCGCAGCCAGCGCGTGTGGTTCGGCGATGCCGAATCCGAATACCTTTACGATCGCGCGCTCGATCGACTGGCCGGGCTCGGCACGATCGTCGAGATCGATTACGCGCCGCTGCAGGAGGCGGCGCAACTGCTTTACAGCGGCCCGTGGGTGGCCGAACGGACCGCCGCGATTGCCGGAATGCTGACGGACAATCCTGAAGCAATCGATCCGACCGTGCGCACGGTGGTGGAACCCGGCCTGGACGTCAGCGCGGTCGACTTGTTCCGCGGGATCTACCGCCTCGCAGAACTGAAGCGCCATGCCGACTTGCTGTGGGGCGAGATCGACCTGATGGCCTTCCCGACCACGGGCACGACCTATCGCGTGGCCGAAATGCTGGCCGCACCGGTCGCGCTCAACAGCGCGCTGGGCTTCTATACCAATTTCGTGAACCTGCTCGACATGGCCGCCGTGGCCGTGCCCGCCGGCACCCGCGCTAACGCTACCGGCTTCGGCGTCACACTGATCGGCCCGGCCGACAGCGACATGGCGCTGCTCGACGTGGCGGACGCCTACCTCGCCGCCGCGCAGATTGCGCCACCGCCAAAACTCGACCTGGAGGGAAAGATGCAGACCGTGAAACTTGCCGTCGTCGGCGCCCATTTGCAGGACATGCCGCTGCACTGGCAGCTCACTTCGCGCAATGCCACGTTCGTCGGCGCGTTCGAAACCGCGCCGAATTACCGGCTCTACGCGATGGCGGACAGCGTTCCGCCCAAGCCGGCATTGGTGCACAGCGAGGACGGCGGAACGATCGCGCTGGAGATTTACGAAATGGGCGTGGCCGAATTCGGCAGCTTCGTGGTCGAAGTGCCCGCACCGCTGGCGATCGGCACGGTGACGCTAGCCGACGGCAGCAGCGTGAAGGGCTTCGTCGCCGAACCCCGCGCGCTGGCCGGCGCCGAGGACATCACCGCGCTGGGCGGATGGCGCGCCTATATCGCGCAGCGCGCTTGAACGGCAAAGGAACGGACATGCAGACGCTCAAGGGACTGGTCATGGCCATAGCGGCGGGTTGCGCGGTAGTGCCGGTTGCGGCGCACGCGGCAGGTGAACAAGTCATCGAGGTCCCGGGCTTCGGCGATTTTCTCGCGGTGGACGGCAAAACGGTGTGGATGACCAACCGCAGTAGGGTCGAACAATGGTCGCGCAAGGGCAAGCTGGCCGAAGTGCCGCTGGCGCACCCCTGCGGCGCGCTGACCGTGGCGTTCGGCGATTTGTGGGTGGCCGATTGCAAGGCCGGCACGCTCAACCGCATCGACCGCAAGACCGCCAAGATCATCACCAGCATCCAGACCGGCATCGGCGATAGCGAAACCAACGTGGTGGCCGGCGCCGGATCGGTGTGGGTGGCGAGCGACAAGATGGGCACGATCAGCCGCATCGATCCTGCCACCAACACCGTGATCGCAACGATCACCGCTGATGCCGGAAGCTACACCTTGGCGTTCGGGTTCGGCGCAGTGTGGGCGGTGAGCATCGGCCAGAATTCGATAAGCAAGATCGATCCCGTCATCAACACCGTGGTCAAGCACACCGCACTTGGCGAGAAGCCGGGCTTCCTGGCGGCGGGTGAAGGCGCGGTGTGGGTCCAGGAACAGGGCGATGGCACGCTGGCGCGGATCGATCCGGCCAGCGGCGAAGTGACCGGAAGGGTCAAGGTTGGCGCATCGCTCAAATACGGTGACATCGATACAGGTGGCGGGATGGTGTGGCTGCGGACCACCGATGACCAGACGTTCGCGGCGATCGACGCCAAGACGCTGGCGATCACCGCCCGCGTCGGCAAGGCCGATGGCAGCGGGGCGCTGCGTTATACCAAGAAGGGCGTGTGGACATCGGCGCACGACGCGCACTCGCTGACTTACTGGCCCAAGCCGCCGCAATACGCGAAGTGAAACGTCCGCGGCCCGGATATGCGGGCCGCGGTCTGCTCCGTTAGCGGGCGCTTGCCAGCCGGGTCGGGGTGCCCGAAGCCTTCGCCACGCGCGTTTCGATCTGCGCGCGGACATCGGCGGCGACCGAGGTACGGCATGCCTGCGACTGGCTGTCGAGCGACAAGTGCACGCCGGCAAGCCGATCACCACACACCGCGCGGGCGGCCTGATCGATGCGGATCGCGAGGCGCTGCTGGCCGTCGGCGGTCGACAAGTCGAGCCCCTTGAGATTGAGCGTGGCCCGGCTTTCGGCAAGAGGGTTGTCGGTTGTGCTGGCCATGGCTGGAGTCGCGAATGCGATCGCGGTGAGCGCCAGAAGGCTGCTTTTCATCATCATCTCCTGCGTGTGGTACTGGTGTCGCTCTGTGGCAACCTGTGGTCCGTTTACGCCCAGGAGAGAAAACTTTCAATAGCCAATGAGTATTTGTTCTTTTATTACCGTTGTTTGAGACGGTATTACTTGCGGCTGATCGTGATCATGGCGAGGTTGGTTGTGTGACCGAACAGGCCGATCGGAAGGCCGGCTTCCGTCGTGGCATCGGCGACCGCAACGGTAATCGTGCGCGCATAAGGTTCGGACCACCCGCGCAGCGTTTCCACCGGCACGCGCGCGTGCCATTTGTGCGCGCCGGCGGTGGCGATTGCGTGGCCGTTGATGCTGACCGCCGCGGCCGGGTTGACGCGGTGGCCCCTCACCAGCAGGCAGCTTCCTGAGGCACACTTTACCAGCCGCGTGCTGGGCTGAGGCGCGGCCTGGGCCGCCTGGGTGAGGCCGAGGCTGATCACGGCGGCCAGTGCCAGGGTGGGAAAATGCGATGGCATGAGTCCGGTGCCTCCTTGCATGTCAGTCGATGTCGAGGCCGGCTTGTTCGAAGAAGCGGCGGACCGGCTCCATCACCGCGGCATGGCGTTTCCAGCGCGCGACCGAATCGCGGTAGATCGGCTGGCGAACTTGCGCGGCGCTGGGGGTGGAGACGGGGGCAGCGCTGGTGTGGAACGACAGGCAGGCGTCCGACCATTCGAGCCCGCAATGCGTAAGCATGCGACGGGTTTCGCCCTCCTGGTCGGCGACCAGATCCTCGTAGCGCACTTCGATAAGTTGGCCTGGCAGCGCCGCGCGCCACAGCGCCATCAGCCGGTCGAACCGCACGTAATAGGCGGCGATGTCGAGCAGATCGTAGCTGTAATCGTAATAGCGCGAGCTGACCGCGAACAGGTTGCGGAAGTTGCTGAGCACCGTGTCCATCGGATGGCGGCGCACGCACACGATCCGCGCGTTCGGCAGTGCTTGCGCGATGAAGGCGGCGTAGTGGAAATTGCCGGGAAATTTGTCGGTGAAGCGCAGTTGCGGATCGCGGCGGTGGTGGCTGGCGCGTTGCAGGTAATCGCGGCCGACCGCGCCCATATCACCGCGCGCGGCGGCGGCGATCGTTTCCGGGTCCATTGCGGTGGGCGTGCGCGTGCCCGCCGCCTTCTTCACCGCGAGCGGCAGCGCCTGCAACTCGCCGGCGCTTTCTACGTCGGGATGCGAGGATATGATGCGATCGACCAGCGTGGTGCCGGTGCGCGGCATGCCGATGATGAAGATCGGCGCGTCGGCCGGTGGCTCGGTCGACGGCGCAGCCTTCGGCATATTCGCCTCGATCGCATCAAACACCGCAGCATCGCGCGCGAAGGTATAGGGCAGCGTGCGGCGATGCTCGGCATTCGTGGCGCAGAGCCGGTCGAGTGCCTCGTCGGCCTGGCCCAGGTCTTCCAGTTCCTTGGCCAGCGCATAGCAGAGCAACAGCCGGCCGCGCCCGTCGCGCGTTTCGGCATGGGTGTGCGTCAGCCGTTGGACGTGGTTCCGCGCCGGGGTCTGCTTGCGTAAGCCGGCGAGCAGGTGGTGCGCCCTGGCGTCACCGGGCGCCTGCGCAATCAGGGCTTCGAGCGCGGCATCGGCCTCGTCTGCCCGTCCGAGAAAGTTGAGCGTGACCGCCTGGTTGTAGCGGTATTCGGTGTGGCCCGGCTCCAACCGCACCGCTTCCGAAAAGTGCGCCAGCGCCGCCGCGTGATCGCCGAGCCGGGCATAGACGCAGCCCATCGTGTCGCGGCTAAGCGCATCGACGGGCGGGGTTTGCTCGGCATCGCGCAGTGTTGCCGCAGCATCGCCGTCACGGCGCACCAGCGTGAACAGCTTGGCGAGTTGCGCGCGATATTCGCCCTGTGGATCGAGCGCCACCGCGCGGCCGAGGTGCTGGATACCGGCCTGAACCCGCCCTGCACTCGATTCGGCCACGCCCAGCAGGAAGTGGCCTTCGGCATCGCGCGGATTGTCCGCCACCATCGTCGCGGCGAAGCGTTGTGTTGAATCGAGGTCGCCCAGCGACAGCGCGCGGCGAGCGACGCTGGCTTGTCCCGAGCCGGCCGCGCTCATGCGGTTGCCGTGGCTCCGGCTGCTTCATCGTCCGGTGCCGCCGATTGTTTGGAAGCGCGGCGCGCTTTCCAATCATCGATCAGGCCGCGAAACGGAAACAGTGTCTGCTCGACGATCGTCAGGCGCCGCCGTTCATCCTGCCCCACGATCGCGGATTCGCCTTCGCGGAACGTGCCGAAGATGCGATCGAGCAGGATCAGCGAATTGCCATAGTTGCACCGCGTGCTTTCGTAATCGGCCGAGTGGTGCAGGCTGTGGTGCTGGATGGTGGTGAAAAAGAACGAATACCAGCGCGGGGGGTCCGAACGCACATTGGCGTGAGCGAAAGTCGAGATCACGCCGGTGGTGCCGAAAGCGGCGAAAATAGCGGTCTTTTCCAGATCAAACAGCGCGACCACGCTGAGGGTAATCAGGAACAGTTCGATCGGATTGCCGACCGCGCCTTTCGCGGCGTTCAACTGCGTGATGTGGTGATGGACCGCATGAGTCAGCCAGAACGGCCGCGCATTGTGCATCAAACGATGCATCCAGTACTGGCCGAACTCGATCAGGAACACCACCAGCGCAACCTGCAACAGCCACGGCATGTGCAAGGCCCATTGCGTGGTGATGCCCAGCGAAGCCTTCATGGCCTTGAGCGGGCTTTCGGCCAGCTTGTCGGTGGCCCAGGAAATGGCGGTGGCGCTCAGCATCACGTAGAACAGGTCGGTGAAGAATTCCTGCCGGTTCATGCGCCATTCGGCGTGACGTTCGTGGACCAGTTCGAGCAGCAGCACGGTGATTACGGTCGTGGCCATGACCACGGTGAGCGTCCAACCGTTGTCGGTCACCACCTTCGGCGCTAAACCCCAGAAGGCGATGACCAGCGCGACCATCGCCGGCGGGATCAGGTTGAACACCTGGTTCTTGGTGAATGACATGCGCGGCTCCGTTCGGTGTCGGAACTTTGCGCTGCACTGCAATATCGGGCCATATGCAAAATCGCGATGCAAGACATAGATTGGGTCTATGAGTCAGACCTAAGCCCGCGTTTGGGCGCGAACACGGCGGATCACTTCGTCCCAGAAAAGCTGCGTCGCGGTGTCTCGCGCAGGTTCCGTCCGGGCGAGCAGGAAGATATCGTAGAACGGCTCGAAATCGGCATGGAGCATCGGCCAGAGCTTGCCTTTCGCCACTTCGGCCTCCGCCACCTGGACCGGCAGGAAGCCGATGCCGACGCCCTGGACGATCAGCCGCCGCGCCTCGTTGGCATCTTCGGCCAGCCCGCTGACTTTGGTCCCCAGCCGATAACGGCGGCGCAGGTGCTTGATCAGTTCGATCTCGTCATCGCCCGTCAGCACGAAATCATCGTCGCGCAATTCGCCCAGCCGGCTGACGCGGTAGCCGAAGTAGGGGTGGCTGCGCGAGCAGTACAATTGCTGGCGCTCCACCAACAGCGGTTCGTACATCAGGCTGCCGCGCACGCTGTTGTCGTAGCCGACGCCCACTTCGACCTCGCCCTGCTCCAGCGCATCGAGCACCTGGCGCCACGGCGAGACGCGCACCTCGATATGGATCGCGGGATTGCGGCGATGGAAACTGGCGATCGCTTCGTCGAACGCGTCCGAGACGAGGCCCGAGATGATCTGGATGCGGACGATGCCTTCCACCCGCTTTGTCGCCTGCGCGATCTGGTGCGGCACCATGCGGGCGGCTTCGAGCATGTCCTCGCACAATGCCATCAGCGCCTTGCCCGCCGCGGTCATCTCCACGCCGGTGGCGGTGCGGTGGAGCAGGCTGGCCCCGACATGCTCTTCCAGGCGTTTGAGCGCGGCGCTGATGCTGGGCTGCTGTCGGTTCAGTTGCCGCGCCGCCGCGCCGATCCCCCCTGCGCGGACGATGTCGACGAACGTCCGCATCAGGTTCCAGTCGACACGGCTGGCGAATTTCCGGTCGGTCAACGGCGGCGGGTCGGTCATGCACAAGTCCTGCTGCTAGCGGTGCGGTGCGCCCCGTTGAGCAGGTTTAGCCCCGACTGCGCGTCAGGGCATAGATTAAATCGATGAACGGCGCGAGATAACTCGATTTTTCACTATGACCCTAGCAGTCGTCTGCGAAACAGCCGCTTGACCAATTTATCCTCGAGCACGCGCCCGATCAGGTAAAGCGCCGCAAAAATCCCCGCAAAAACATAAGCTGCGGTAGCAGAAGGCTTTTTCTTGCCGCTGTCCTTGTCCTTGCCATCCTTCTTGGGCTTTTCGGGAGCGGGCGCACCGAGGAATTTGTCGATCGGATTTAACGGCAGCGCCAAGTCCTTCTTGTCGTTCTTTTTCGCGGCTTTGGCATCCTTGCCCGCCGCTTCGGCCGAGGCCTTTTCCAGGTTGCCGACAAAGAGCGTCAATTGCGCAAAGCCCAAAAACAGCAACGGTGCCAGAAAGCACAGCAGCAACGCACGGCTGATCAGGTGGTAATGCAGCACTGCGCCAGCCATGCCGTTTTCGATCCGCAGCACGCCCGCGTCGAACACCGACATCTTGTCTTGCGCGGCCTGTCCCTTCTTGCGGAAGACCAGCGCATCGCCATCACGGTCGTGGCTGGTGCCGGGCTCATGAAACAATGGATCGAGCGCGCCGAACGCCTGTTCGACCGTTTGCCCCGGAGCGAGCGCGACGGATCCCCTGACGTGCCAGATCCAGTCGATGAGCTGCGTGTTCAAGCCTTTTCCTTCGACAGGTGCGCCCCGCTTCACTCGGCAGGTACTGCTGTTGGCGAACGGCCGAACTTTTCCTTCAACGCCTTCCAGCCCTCGGTGAAAGGATGGGTCATCTGCTCGCTGATCGTCATCCGACGCCCGCCTTCCATGCCCAGCAGTTCCGCTTCACCGTCGATGCAGGTGCCGAACATGCGGTCGATGAAGATGTACGATCCGGCGTAGTTGCTGCGCGTCGATTCGAAATCCTGCGAATGGTGCAGGCTGTGATGCTCGGTCGTGTTGAACAGGAAGCGCCACCACCGCGGCGAATTGAACCGGACATTGATGTGCTGGTACGTGCCGATCGCCATACCGATCGCGCCGGCCATCAGCGCTGCCCTGGGCAGGAAATCGAAGAACCCGCCGATGCCCAGGCTGATCAGGAACAGCTCGATCGGATTGCCGACCGCGCCCTTGTTGATGTTCAACTGCGTGATGTAGTGATGCACCGAATGCGGCAACCACAACGGCTGCCAGTTGTGCATCCCGCGATGCATCCAGTATTGCCCGAAATCGAAGATGAACGAAATCGCGAATGCCTGCACCAGCAGCGGCAGCCCGGTAAACCACTGGAACTTTTCCAGATGCCAATAGCCCTGCATGGCATCGATCATCGGGCCATCGCCCAGATAGCCGTCGACCAGGCGCAGCACCGTATAGCCGAGCCCGACATAAAACAGATCGGTCGCCAGTTCCTTCCAGGTCAGCCGCCAGCTATCATAGCGCGGGTTCACCCATTCGAGCGCCAGCAGCAGGATCTTGAACCCGACACCGATGCCGATCGCGGTCGAGGCCTTGGCGATCGAATTGGGCGCATAGTACCAGAACACGATCAGCCCGAAGAGCACCACCGGCTGGAACCAGGTGAAAAACCACTGCTTGAACGGGCCGCCTTGCACGCGCGGGATATTCTCCCACCCGATGGTGACTGGTGCCTGGGTGCCGACCACCCTGTTGCCGACGCGAATTCCGTTCATAGGCCCGCACTCGCAATTTTCGCCGATACCATGCGATTTTTGTCCAGCGTCAAGCAAGGAATAGCACATTCCCGCCGCCCCAACATCCGAAACGTGCAGCCATCACGCTAGATCGGATAATGGTATGAATGTCATAAATCTGGTCTATGGGGCTGCATGAATGAGCGGGGCGCATCGTTGAAGTGTCTGAAATTTTTGGATATCAATGCGCGCTGTCAACCGCAGACCAAGCGACACGGTTTGGTGTCCGGTCCCAGGGCTGGCTCCGCGGCGGGCTCGGTGGCATGACGGCGGAATGATCGCTGTTCCACGCCCTCGCCTGCCCGGACCATTGCGCTGATGCTGGTGCTGGCAGGCATCGCCGTGATCGTTGTGGGGTTTTTGCTGCGGTTCAACCCGCTGCTCGTGGTCGTGTCCGCCGCGCTGGTGACGGGCATGGCCGCGCATCTAGGCCCGGTCGCGGTGCTGTCGGCGCTGGGCAAGGCGTTCAATACCAACCGCTATGTCACGATCATCTACATCGTGCTGCCGGTGGTCGGCATCCTCGAAGCCCACGGGTTGCAGGCACGCGCGCGGGCGCTGATCGGACGCATTCGCGGCGCCACGATGGGCCGGCTGCTGATCGTGTACCTGCTGTTCCGCCAGCTCAGCGCCGCGCTGGGGCTGGTCTCGATTGCCGGGCCGGCGCAGTCGGTGCGCCCGCTGGTCGCGCCGATGGCCGAAGCCGCCGCCGAAACGCAATCGCATGGAACCGCCGATCCCGATCACGCCAAGGCTCTCGCCGCCGCGACCGACAACGTGGGGCTGTTTTTCGGCGAGGATATCTTCATCGCGATCGGCTCGATCCTGCTGATGAAGGGCGTGTTGCAGGCCAACGGCATCGAGCTGCCCCCGCTGGCGCTGTCGGTGTGGGCGATCCCGACTGCGATCGCCGCGTTCGTGATCCACGGCAGTCGCTTGCTGTGGGCCGATCGGCGGCTGAACGGCATGGGCCAAAATCCACTAGGCCGGCAGCCATGATCGGGCTCAATTTCCTTTACCCCGTGGCAGGTTCGACCTTCGCCGCATTTGCCGTGCTGAGCCTTGCCGAACGTCCGCGCCGACCAGGCAATGCAGCGTTCTACGCGCTGATAGCGGCCAGCTTCCTGATCGGCGACCGACTTGGCGACTTCGGCAACGGGTTGCTGGTGCTGGCGATTGTCGCGGTGACAACGCTTGGCCGGCTGCGTCCACGCGCGGATACGCCCTCTGCTGCCACCCCGCGCGGATCGATGCTGTTCGTGCCCGCGCTCGTCATCCCGATCACCGCATTGGCCGGCTCGCTGGTGTTCGCGCAAGTCCCGGGGCTGGTCGATCCCAAGCAGGTTACGCTGGTCTCGCTCGCGCTGGGTGTGATCCTGGCACTGGCCATCTGCTATGCCTGGCTGCGGCCCTCTGCGACCGAACCCTTCCGGCAAGGCGCGCGGCTGATGGACCAGATCGGCTGGGCGGCGATCCTGCCGCAACTGCTCGCCAGCCTGGGCGCGGTGTTCGCGCTTGCGGGGATGGGCGACGTGGTGGGATCGTTGATCGGCCACGTGATCCCGACGGGCAGCCTCGCCGGCGCGGTGATCGCCTATGGCCTTGGCATGGCGCTGTTCACCGCAATCATGGGCAACGCCTTCGCCGCCTTCCCGGTGATGTTCGCCGCGATCGGGCTGCCGCTGTTGATCCACGCGCATCACGGCGATCCCGCGCGCGTGGCCGCGATCGGCATGCTGGCTGGGTTCTGCGGCACGCTGATGACGCCGATGGCGGCCAACTTCAACCTGGTGCCGGCCGCCTTGCTCGACCTCAAGGACCGCTACGGCGTGATCCGCGCGCAAGTGCCGACCGCGTTGCCGCTGCTGGTGTTCAACATCGTCCTGCTGTGGATAGTGATCCGATGACCGTTCTGAACGCCGACATGGCCGCCGGTTTCGCCCGGCTGACATTGAGCCACCTGGGCCAGCAATACCCCTACAAGCTCGACCATGTGCTGGCCTGCGACGCCGATGCGCTGCCCCCGCGCGTGCTCCACCCGATCTTCCACGGCAGCTTCGATTGGCACAGTTGCGTCCACGGCTACTGGCAAGTGCTGACGATCGCGCGGCTGTTCCCGGACACGCCCGAAGCCGCGCAAATCCGCGCGCGCGCCGATGCGATGCTCACCCCCGAACTGGTCGCGGGCGAACGTGCCTACCTCGACCGACCCAACGCGGCGGGATTCGAGCGGCCTTATGGCTGGGCGTGGCTGCTTGCCTTGCATGGCGAGGCCATGCGCCACGATGCGCCGTGGGGTGCCGCGCTGGCGCCTTTGGCCGCCGCATTTGCCGAGCGGTTCCGCAATTTCCTGCCCAGGCTGACTTATCCGATCCGCACCGGCACGCATGGCAACAGCGCCTTCGCCCTGGCCCTCGCGCACGATTGGGCAAGAACCTACGACCCCGCCCTCGCCGCGCTGATCGAACGAACTGCAAACGGCTGGTTCTGCGCCGATCGCGGTTGCCAGGCGTGGGAGCCGGGCGGCGACGAGTTCCTGTCATCGGCGCTGAGCGAGGCCATGCTGATGAGCCGCCTGCTCGATCGCGCGGCGTTCACCGCCTGGTTCGATGCGTTCCTGCCCGATGCCGCCGCACAACGCCCCGCCACGCTGTTCACCCCCGCCACCGTATCCGACCGCACCGACGGCAAGATCGCGCACCTCGACGGGCTGAACCTGAGCCGCGCCTGGTGCTGGCGCGAAATTGCCGGCGCACTTGGGCCAAACCATGCGGTCAGCAATGTCGCGCACGCCACCGCCCGCCACCACATCGCCGCCAGCCTGCCGCATATCGGCGAGCACTACATGGGCACTCACTGGCTTGCGAGCTTCGCGCTGCTGGCGCTGATGGCCTGACGATCGGCAACCCCTTCACAAACCGCGCCTTTCGTGGTCAACCTCCGCGCATGAACAGAACCTCGACATTCGCCCTCGCCCTCACCGCCCTCCCGCTCGCGCTTGGCCCGCTCGCCTCGGCCCATGCCGAAACGCAAAGCTACTCGGTCATCTTCGGAGGCAAGGTCGTCGGCCACCTCGATGCCGCCACGAACGGCAACCGCACTACGATCGATTTCGACGTCAAGAACAACGGCCGCGGGCCGACGATGGCTGAAGTGATCGAACTGGGCGCCGACGGCCTGCCCGCGCGCTGGGACGTCACCGGAAAGACCACCTTCGGCAGCAAAGTCGAGGAGCATTTCCTCAAGACCGGCGGCAAGGCCACCTGGACCGATTCGACCGGCAAGGGCAGCGCTCCGGCCAAGGGCCCAACGCTCTATGTCGCGCAAAGCGGAAGCCCCTTTGCCGACCAGATCTACGCTCGCGCGCTGCTGGCCCGTCCCGGCATGACCATGCCTGCGCTGCCGGGTGGACAGCTCACGCTGGAAAAGGGCGAGAGCTTCTCCGTGACCGGCGCCGGCGGCCCTCTCACGGTCACGCGTTATGTCCTGACCGGCATCCAGACCACGCCGGAAACGATGCTGATCGACGACAAGGGCGGGCTTTTCGCCAGCGTCGACCCCAGCAGCGTGCTGGTCCGCAAGGGCTACGAAGGCGAAGAGGTGCGGCTGCGCAAGATGGCGGCCGACTGGTCGACTCAGCGCTTCGTCGGCATCGAGAAACAGGTCGCGCACAAGTACGATTCGCCTGTGCGCATCAGGAACGTGCGGCTGTTCGATCCGAAAACCAGCACGCTCACCGGTCCGGTTTCGGTACTGGTCAACGGCCGCGAGATTGCCGCCATAGAACCGCTCGACAGCCCGGCCACCCCCGGCGAAGTCACCATCGACGGCGCCGGCGGCACGCTGGTGGCGGGCATGTACGAAATGCACGGCCACCTGGGGCAGGACGATGCGCTGCTCAACCTGGTCGCGGGCATCACCACGGTGCGCGACATGGGCAACGACAACGCGGTGCTGGCCAAGCTGATCGATCGCATCGACAGCGGCGAACTGGGCGGGCCGCACGTAATCCGTTCGGGCTTTATCGAAGGCAAAAGCCCGTTCAGCGCCAACAACGGCATTCTGGTGAACAGCGAACAGGAAACGATCGACGCGGTGCGCTGGTACGGCGCGCGCGGCTACTGGCAGATCAAGAGCTACAACAGCATGAACCCGGCGTGGATTCCCGCGCTGGTGAAGGAAGCGCACCGGCTGGGCATGCGCGTGGCGGGGCACGTGCCGGCATTCTCGACCGAGGACACCGACATCGAGGCGGGCTTCGACGAGGCGACGCACATCAACCAGTTCGTGCTGCAATGGGTGATCAAGCCAACCGAAGACACGCGCACGCTGTTCCGGCTGACCGCGCTCAAGCGCTTGCAAGGGCTCGATCTCACCAGCGAGCGCGTGCAGCACTCGATCAAGCTGATGGCCAGCCACCATGCTGCGATCGACCCGACGCTGGGCATCCACGAAAACCTGCTGCTCAACCGCGACGGCAAAGTGCCCTCGGGCGCGGTCGACTACATCGATCACCTGCCGATCGGCACGCGTCGCGACATGATGAAGGCTTGGATCGACACATCGGCGCCGGGCGACGCGCAAGCCTACGAAGCGGCTTATGGCAAGTTGCTCGACGTGACCCGGATGCTCCACGATGCCGGGGTGATGATCGTGTTCGGCACCGATACCGGCGGCAGCTTCACTTACCACCGCGAGCTGGAACTGTATCAGAAGGCCGGCTTCACGATCCCCGAAATCCTCAAACGCGCCACCTTCGACAGCGCGGTCTATGCCGGACAGGGCGATCGCATGGGCTCGATCGAAAAGGGCAAGCTGGCCGATTTCTTCCTGGTGCCCGGCGATCCGACCAAGGATCTGAAGGCGATCAAGACCATCGCCATGGTGGTGAAGGACGGCACCTTCTATTACCCGAGCGAGGTCTATCCCAAGTTCGGGATCAAACCGTTCACGGCCGCGCCGAAGGTCACGCTGCCCGGCAGCTAAACCCAACTTCCCGTTCGTGTCGAGCGAAGACGAGACACGCGAGCGCAG
>NZ_JANXWG010000004.1 GCF_025351285.1 Novosphingobium sp. | reverse complement strand
GCCCATGCCCTTCATCTTGTTGAAGCGCGGGAAGTTCATCAGCATGGCGAAGCTGGCGAACAGTTGCAGCCCTTCGGTGAACCCGCCGAACATGGCCAGCGTGCGCGCGATGTCCTCGTCCGAATCGACGGTGAAGTTCTTGAGGTAATCGTGCTTGTCGCGCATTTCCTGGTATTCCAGGAACATGCCGTATTCGCTTTCGGGCATGCCGATGGTGTCGAGCAAGTGCGAATACGCGGCGATGTGCACCGTCTCCATGTTGGAGAAGGCGGCCAGCATCATCTTGACCTCGGTGGGCTTGAACACGCGGCCGTACTTGTCGTGGTAGCAATCCTGCACCTCGATGTCGGCCTGGGTGAAGAAGCGGAAGATCTGCGTGAGCAGGTTGCGTTCGTGCTCGCTGATCTTCTGCGCCCAATCGCGGCAATCTTCGCCGAGCGGCACTTCTTCGGGCATCCAGTGGATCTGCTGCTGGCGCTTCCAGAACTCGTAGGCCCAGGGGTATTCGAACGGCTTGTAAGTCTTGCGGGCTTCGAGAAGCGACATCGGGATTGTCCTGTCAGCGGTGAGCGGTTGAAGGCGGGGTAAGCGGTTTCAGGCGAAATTTACGATAGGGACCAAGGGGCGGTGGAACGCGCAAGGCCCTGGCGGGTTGAACATCCATGCGGCCTGGCCCTGGTCCCCCCATGGCGCCCTGGCCGCTAGGCGTAAGCCGTCCCGCTCCCTTCGGGACAAGGCCCGTTCCGCGTTGCCATGAACTTGGTGACGCGTGTTCCGAGGTCGGGAGCAGCCCCGTCGTCCCCTCCGGCGACGGGGCGCTCTTCGTGGGCGTTTCAGCAGGGTTGCAAGGCGGTTGCATGGGCCGTTTCATGGGCGGATCAGCCCCAGAACCAGCCGGGCTTGACGCCGCGTGCGCTGCGGTTGCGCCACATCTGAATATACATCCACAGCCCCGAAAAGCTGAAGAAGATCATCACAATGCCCGACACGATCGAGATCGCGGTGCCGACGGGCCCGAATTCCTCGCCCGAATGAAGGTGGTGGAGATAACCGACCCACGCGCGCGCGCCGTCGGGCGCCGGCTTGGGCCGGCAGATCATGGTGGCGGGGCAAGCGAACCCGGCGGGCACCGCGGCGGCGGCCGGACGTTCACTTTCCGCGACGATGTCGGCGAATTGGCTCATGACCCCGGTCACCGCGATCCACAAAAGGAACACGCCGAACAGGACCGACAGCCAACGGTGATATTTGCGCATCAGACCGCTCGGGCGAAAGTTACTGGCACGCCAGGCACTCGTCGTAATCGGTGGTCGGCAGTTCATAGACCGCAGGCTCGGCGGTGTTGTCCGCCTCTACGCCACCGGCGAACCCGGCGCGCTGGACCGACTTGCTCCGCAGGTAATACAACGACTTGATGCCCTTTTCCCACGCCTGGAAGTGCAGCATCATCAGGTCCCACTTGTCGACGTCTGCGGGGATGTAGAGGTTCAGGCTTTGCGCTTGGTCGATATAAGGCGTGCGATCGGCAGCGAATTCGAGCAGCCAGCGCTGGTCGATCTCGAAGCTGGTCTTGAACACGGCTTTCTCCTCGGGGCTGAGGAAATCGAGGTGCTGGATCGATCCGCCGCGTTCGAGGATCGTGTTCCACACGTTGGTCGAATCCTTCGACTTGGCCTGCAACAGCTTTTCCAGATAAGGGTTCTTGACCACGAAGCTGCCCGACAGCGTCTTGTGCGTGTAGATATTGGCCGGGATCGGTTCGATGCACGCGCTGGTGCCGCCGCAGATGATGCTGATCGACGCGGTGGGCGCAATCGCCATCTTGCACGAAAAGCGCTGCATCACGCCCATGTCGGCCGCATCGGGGCAGGGGCCGCGTTCCTGCGCGAGCATCAGGCTGGCTTCGTCTGCGCGTTCGGCAATGTGGCGGAACATCTTGAGGTTCCACGCTTTTGCCATCGCGGTTTCGAAGCCGATGCCCTTCTTCTGCAGGAACGAGTGGAAGCCCATCACCCCCATGCCGACCGAACGTTCGCGCGCGGCCGAGTACTTGGCGCGGGCCATTTCATCGGGTGCGCGGTCGATGTAGTCCTGCAGCACGTTGTCGAGGAAGTGCAGCACGTCCTCGATGAACGTGCGATCGCCCTGCCACTCGTCCCAGGTTTCCAGGTTGAGCGACGACAGGCAGCACACCGCGGTGCGATCGTTGCCGAGATGGTCGCGGCCGGTGGGGAGCGTGATTTCCGAACACAGGTTCGAGGTCGAGACCTTGAGGCCGAGATCGCGATGATGCTTGGGCATCATGCGGTTCACGGTGTCGGAGAACACGATGTAGGGTTCGCCCGTGGCCAGCCGGGTTTCGACCAGCTTCTGGAACAGGCTGCGCGCGTCGACCGTGGCGCGGATCGAGCCGTCCTTGGGGCTGCGCAAGTGATGCTCGGTGCCGTCGCGCACGGCTTCCATGAACGCGTCGGTCAGCAGCACGCCGTGGTGGAGGTTGAGCGCCTTGCGGTTGAAATCGCCCGAGGGCTTGCGGATTTCGAGGAATTCCTCGATCTCGGGATGGCTGACGTCGAGGTAGCACGCCGCCGACCCGCGCCGCAGCGAACCTTGCGAAATCGCCAGCGTCAGGCTGTCCATCACGCGCACGAACGGGATGATCCCGCTGGTCTTGCCGTTGAGCCCGACCGGCTCACCGATGCCGCGCACGTTGCCCCAATAAGTGCCGATGCCGCCGCCACGGCTGGCGAGCCAGACGTTCTCGTTCCAGGTGCGAACGATGCCTTCGAGGCTGTCATCGACCGAGTTGAGGTAGCACGAAATCGGCAAGCCCCGCCCGGTGCCGCCGTTCGAAAGCACCGGCGTTGCAGGCATGAACCACAGCTTCGAGATGTAGTCGTACAGCCGTTGCGCATGCGCTTCGTTGTCTGAATAGGCATCGGCCACGCGCGCGAACAGGTCCTGATACGTCTCGCCCGGCAGCAGGTAGCGATCGTCGAGCGTGTCCTTGCCGAACAGCGTCAGCAGCGCATCGCGCGACGCGTCGGTGACGATCGTGAACCGCCGCGCGTTGATGGCCTTCGAATCGGACGCCGAAGCCGGGTTGGCCGCGACCGCAGCCACGTTCGCGGTCATGGTTCCGATCAGCGCAGCGGTGCCGACATCCTTGGAATCCATCGTCATTGCCGAAGTCTCCTGGGCCGAAGTCTCCTGGGCCGAAGCCTCCTGAGCCAGGATGACGTCTCCAGCCGGGCTGTCGAGCACCATTTCGTCCTGCATGCCCGCGCCGTCACCGGTCCTGAAATCCATTTGCATAACCCGCTTCTTTCATTTCATCCCGCAGTCGGCAGGCCACACTGGACATGCCGACCGTAACGCCCGGATCCGAGCCACATCGGCCCGTTGTTCCGCTTCTGTTCGAATCGGCGGGGGCCGATCATACCATGAACATCGCCGTCATGCGCGCAGCACGCATTTCGGCGTCGCACCGTCCAACCCTTCCGCCAGACGCGCGTTCCTGCGTGCAAGATTGTACCCTGCATCGCACGTTCGTAACAAGGTTTTGAGGTCCCCCGGCGACCCGACCACTACCTATTGTGCCTGAACCCGAGTCGGACACAAGAGGGTAAATGCCACATTGACAGCGCAGTTCGTCGCACTTGCGATTCGTTTCGTCGCGCGGCAGTTTATGTTGCAGTGCAGCGACGCGTGGACCTTGCCCACATTGTTACGAGCGCAAGTCAGAAAATGGGGTCTGTAAAATTTATTTCCAGTGTGGATCGATGTTGTGGACAAGCTTCGCGGCAAGCACTGGCGGGGAGTGAATTTGTGGAGAAGGTGCTGGGTGGAATCTGCCCTTATGGGTGCCTCCGGCCACAAGGGTGGGGCCTTGCCCGCCGGAAGGCCCCTTTCCCTGACCCGTACCTCCTACCCTTTGGCCACCCCCGCAATTGCATCGGCAATCCGGTCCACCAGTTCCATCGGCAAGTCGTGTCCCATCCCGGGTATCGTCAGCAGCGTGGAGCCCGGGATCGCCGCGGCGGTGTCCTTACCGCCCTCGACCGGCACCAGCGGATCGTCCTCGCCATGGATCACCAGCGTCGGCGCGGTGACGGTCTTGAGCCGTTCGCGCCGATCGCCGTCGGCCATGATCGCGGCCATCTGGCGGGCGGCGCCGGTGGGGTGGAAGCTTCGGTTGAAGTCGCGTTCGATGCGTGTCCGCAGGCGGTCTTCGGGTGCGGGATAGCCGGGGCTGCCGATGGCGCTTGAGATGCGCAGGCCGAGCGCCAGCACATCGGTGAGTTCGGCGGTGGTCGGCCGTTCCATCAGCGCGGCCATGGCTTCGGGCCTCGCGGGGGGCAGCATGGGGTTGCCGGTGGTCGACATGATCGAGGTGAGCGATGCCACGCGCTCAGGATGGTGGATCGCGACGAGTTGCGCGATCATGCCACCCATCGATGCGCCGACCACGTGAGCCTTGTCGATGCCCAGTGCGGTGAGCAACGCGGCAGCGTCATCGGCCATATCGGCAAGCGTGTAGGGCAACGCTGGGGGTTTGCCGCTCATCAGTGCCATCATCATGGCTGGCAGGTCGGGCACGGCCGCGTGAGTGAACTTGGTGGAGAGCCCGATGTCGCGATTGTCGTAGCGGATCACATGGAAACCGCGCGCCACCAGCGCTTCGACCAGTTCGATCGGCCACAGCGTCAGTTGCGCGCCTAGCCCCATGATCAGCAGCAGCGGCGGGGCGGCGGGATCGCCGTAGGCTTCGTACTCGAGCGTGACGCCGTTGGCTGCTATCTGGGGCATGCAGGTCCTCTCCATTTCCCGACTTTTGGGCGAACCCGTCGGTTGACCGCGCCTGTCTCCGGCTTATTCACATCGCTGTCAACGGACGCTGTCAACGGACGGTGGCAACGGACGGTGGCAACGACCGGTGGCAACGACCGGCGGCAACGGCCAATGGCAACCGGAGGCGATCGATGATGGAAGGACGCAAGGCACCGCCCGAAGTGGTCGTGGGCACGCCCGCTGACGCGCCGGCGATGGAGCGCACGCTGGCGGCCGCGTTCATCGACGACCCGGCGTTGTCGTGGATCATTCCCGACCGCCAGGAACGACTGCGGCGTTATCCCCGCTTCTTCGCGCAGGCGGTGCGGCACGATCTGGCGCATGGGTTCGCGCTGCGCTCCGCGGACGGCCAGGGCGTCACGCTGTGGCGCCATCCGGGCGATGCCAAATCGGGGCTGGGCGAGACGCTCGCCTCGGTGCCGGGCTACCTTGGTGCGCTGGGACGGCGGCTGCCGCGCGCGCTGCTGGTCAGCGAGACGATCGGCGCGCATTTCCCGCGCGGGTTGCGGTTCCTGTACCTGCATTACGCCGGGGTTGCGCCCGAGCATCAGGGGCGGGGTCTTGCCGGTGCAGCGATCCGCGCCGGGCAGGCGCGCGCGGCCATCGAGGGACTGCCGGTTCATCTGGAAACCGCGACCGAGACAAACGTGGGCATTTACCTCAGGCTCGGCTTCGAGGTGACCGCTGAATACGATGTACCGCGTGGCGGCCCGCATTTCTGGTCGATGCTGTGGAAGCCTGACCAGGGCTAAAACCCAATCTGACCGAGCGCGTGATCTGATTGGGTTTGAACCCTGGTGATCTCCCTTATCCCGGACGTGCCCATTGGTGCACCCGTGCCCGTTATACCGCGGACTCGCGATTTGTGCCGGAACGCAGGCAACACCAGCGCGTTCTGGCCCAGGTTATGGGGATGGTGCCAAGCCGTTGCGCCGGCGGGAAATTTGGCTAACAAGCCAATTGGCCTGGGCGGGCGGGGCGCTGGGGGAATGCGATGTTCAATTGGTTCCAGAACTTCCTGGCGATCCGAGGTTACGCGCCGCATGGCTATTGCCTGCTGTGGCAGCCCGAACTGATCTGGACTCATGTCGTGTCGGACGCGGTGATTGCGGCGGCCTACTTTTCGATCCCTTTCGTCCTGCTGCGGCTGGTCAGGTTGCGCCAGGATATCGAATTCGGCTGGATGCTGGGCCTGTTCGCCACTTTCATCCTCGCTTGCGGGACAACCCACCTGCTCAGCATCGCGACGATGTGGATACCGGCTTATGGCTGGGAGGCGCTGGTCAAGGCGGTGACGGCGGTGGCTTCGATCGCAACTGCGCTGCTGCTGGTGCCGCTGCTGCCCAAGCTGGTCGCGATCCCGTCGCCCAGCGCGCTGCGGCAGGCGAACGAAGCGCTGGTGCGCGAAGCGCGCGAGCGCGAAAAGACCGCAGAGATGCTGCGGCAGGCACAGAAAATGGAAGCCATCGGCCAGCTTACCGGCGGCATCGCGCATGATTTCAACAACCTGCTCGGCATCGTGATCGGCAACCTCGATCGCAGCCGGCGCAAGGGCAGCGGCACGCCCGAGGGCCGGTTGGCGCTCGACAACGCGATCGAGGGCGCCGAGCGTGCGGCCCGCCTCACCGACCAGTTGCTGGCCTTTGCGCGCAAGCAACCGCTGCGCCCCGAACCGACCGGCATCAACGACATCGTCACCGGCATGGCCGCGCTGCTGCGCCAGACCGCGGGACCGCTCGTGCAGACCGAAATTGACTTGCAACCGGGCATTCCCGCGGTCATCGTTGATCGCAACCTGATGGAAAACGCGATCCTGAACCTGACGATCAACGCGCGCGATGCGATGGCGCAGGGCGGCGTGCTGACGATCAAGACCAGCTACCTCGCCCCCACCGACGAAGTGAAGCTGTGCGTCAGCGATACCGGCGCCGGCATGGCGCCCGACGTGTTGCAGCGCGCCACCGAACCGTTCTTCACCACCAAGGCGGTCGGCCACGGATCGGGGCTTGGGCTCAGCCAGGTCGTCGGCACGATCGAACAGCATGGCGGGCGGGTCGAGATCGAATCGCGGCCCGGCGAAGGCACCACGATCCACATGTTCCTGCCGGCTTCGCAGGCAGGCGGAACGGCGACATGACCGCGCTCAGGATCCTGCTGGCCGAAGACGAACCCTTGCTGCGCGAACTGACTTCTGAGGATCTGCGCGATGCCGGCCACACGGTCGCCTGCGCTGAAGACGGCGACGTGGCGCTGCAAGTGCTCGAGCAGGAATTCTTCGAGGTTCTGCTCACCGATATCCGCATGCCGGGCAATCTCGATGGCTGGGAACTGGCGCGCACCGCGCGCGCGCGCTGGCCCGAAATCAAGGTCGTCTATCTCAGCGGTTATTCGCCCGATGTGCAGCAACCCGTCCCCGGCGGCCGCTTCCTCAAGAAGCCCTGCCGGCTGGAAGACCTGCTGCGCGTGCTCGACGAACTGGCCGCAGCCTGACGTGCGCTGTGGTCCGGCAGCACCCCAGGCACGAAATTGCCGGCCGTGGTTAACCGGACATTAGCGATTGGCCACGTAGTCATGACGCAACGGGACCGCCGATCGAGACGGCTTCGGGGGTGCTACGGCTTGGCCGAATGAAGCAATGCTTCGCTACGACCGATGCCGAGCACTTCACCCGAACCGGCCGGGGTCGTCCTTGGACCCCAATCACACCGCCGAACTGAACCTTCTGGTTGAACCCACGCGGTTTGCATCGAACAGGGCAGCGATGGCGCGCGCGTACGGCAGCGCATCGTCGGCAATCCGCAACACGCCATCGATCAAGGTCGCCAGCCCGCGTGACACGAACGGGGCCAGCCGGTCGGTCACTTGCGCTGCCAGGTCGGTGTCGATCGCCGCGCGACCCTGACACAACAGCGTCTGGATCACCGCGCCGCGCCGCTGATCGTCCACGCTCCGCGCCACGCCGAGCGCGCCGGACAGGCCGTAACCGCTGACCATCGCGCGATATTTGCCGGCGTTCTTTTCGTTCTGCACGATCACGTGCGGAAAGGCGCTGATCGCCGAGGCGCCCAGCCCGACCAGCACAGGCGCCGGATCGTCGGTGAAGCCCTGGAAATTGCGATGCAGCCGCCCCTGTTGCGCGGCCATTGCCAGCGGATCACCCGGCCGGGCGAAGTGATCGAACCCGATCGCGTGATAACCGGCGCGGGTGAGCAGCAAATGGCCGCGCGCGGCCATCGCAAAGCGATCCTTCACATCCGGAAGCCGGCTTGCGTCGATCCGCCGCTGGCGCGGGATCATCTGGGGCACATGAGCATAGCCGAACAGCGCCACGCGATCGGCGCCCAGTTCGATCGAGCGGGTGAGCGTGGCCTCCAGATCGTCCCAGGTCTGGCCGGGCAGACCGTACATCAGGTCGAAGTTGAGCGAGCGAACGCCGTTGGCGCGGAGCAAGTCGGTGGCGTGCGCGATCACCGGTTCGGGCTGCACGCGGCCGATCGCGGCCTGCAAGTGCGGCGCCAGCGTCTGCACGCCCAGGCTGGCGTGGCTGAACCCGATCGAACCGAGCACCTGCGCAAAGTCGCGCGTGAGTTCGCGCGGATCGATCTCGACCGACCACACCGGGTTGTCGAGCGGCAGGTGCAATGTCAGCGCATCGGCCAACCGTACGAGGTCGGTGGGGGCAAGTGCGTTGGGACTGCCCCCGCCGAACGCCACGCGCGTGACACGCACGCCCGGGCGCAACCGCGCGCCGACTTGTGCGATCTCGCGGTGCAGCGCATCGAGATAATGGTCGAGCCGTTGGCGGCGGTTGGCGGCGCTGGTGTTGCAGCCGCAATACCAGCAGATTGAAGTGCAGAACGGGATGTGGAGATAGATCGAAACATCCCCGCTCAGCTTGCGCAATGCGTGGTCCAGATCGGCGTTTCCAATGTCGGACGTGAACTCGGCGGCGGTGGGGTAGCTGGTGTAGCGCGGCACGGGCACGGCGAGCAGATCGGGGTGATAAGTCCACATGGCGCGATATTTGGCGTTCAATCCGGACCCGTCATTGCGCAGGATCAATCGGGCGCAGGATCAACCGGGCGCAGGATCAACTTGCAGTTTCCCTGAACGCTTGCGCGATCCGTGGCAGCCCTTGGCGCAGCACCCTGCCATGTCTCCACCGGAAATTGGCGCAAGACCAAGCGGGATCGACACCACTCCATCCGCCACTCCGCCGTCGCACAGCGGCAACGCCAGCGTGCTCGCGTGCGCCGGTGCGGCATTGAGCGCGGCCGGAATCAACGCGATCAGCCCGAACAAGGTGCGAAGGATCATGCCGGCAAGTCCCCTGGCCTGTCGTCGTCGTCGATCAGGATGCGTGCGGCGGCCCCGTCCAGATCGGTGAACTGCCCGCGCCGCAGCGCCCAGGTGAACGCGGCAAGGCCCAGCAACCCCATGCCCAGCGCGATCGGGATCAGTATGGCCAGCCCGGTCATTTTGCCGCTCCCGCCAGCCGCAGCGAATTGCCGACCACGATCAGCGACGACAGCGACATCGCCAATGCCGCGATCAGCGGCGTGACCAGCCCGGCCATCGCCAGCGGCACGGCCAGTGCGTTGTAGCCGATGGCCAGCACGAAGTTCTGCCGCACCACGCGCATGGTGGTACGCGCGGCGCGCACCGCGATCGGCACCGCGATCAGCGATTCGCCGGTGAACACCAGGTCGGCCGCCTGCCGGCCGACGTCGCTGGCGCTGCCCGGCGCGATCGAGGCATCGGCGGCGGCGAGCGCGGGGCCATCATTGAGCCCGTCGCCCACCATCAGCACGCGGTGGCCCTGGCCTTGCAACGCGGCAATGGCTGCCAGCTTGTCGGCCGGGCTGGCTCCGCCATTGCCGGAAAGCCCGGTCTCGGCAGCGGCGGTTGCTACGGCGGCGGGTGTATCGCCCGACAGGATCGTCGCGGGCACGCCCAGCGCGGCCAGCGCACGGCCCGCCTCGGCAGCCTGCGGGCGCAGCCGGTCGGCGAAGGCGATCAGGCGGGTCGGTTCACCTTCGATGCGCAGCGCGGTCATCATCCCGGCGCCGCTGTCAGGGCGCGCCAGCGATACCGCACGGCCGCGCGCCATGGCGCTCACGCCCTCGCCGGGCTGTTCCTGCACCTGATTGAGCACCGCCGCGCGCACGTCGCGCGCCGCCAGCGCCCGCGCCAACCCTTGCGACAGCGGATGGCGGCTGTGGCTGGCGAGCGCCAGCGCGATCTCCGCCGCGTCGCGGCTCAGCCCGTCGAGTGCCGCCGGATCGGGCACCGCGCGGCCGAGCGTGAGCGTGCCGGTCTTGTCGAGCAGCGCGCAATCGACGCGCGCCAGCCGTTCGAGCGCGGCGCCGTCCTTGACCATGATCCCGCGCCGCATCAGCGCGCCCGCCGCCACGACTTGCGCCACCGGCACCGCGAGCCCCAGCGCGCAAGGGCAGGTGATGATGAGCACCGCGATGCCGATCACCAGCGACTGGTGCAGCCCCGCACCCGCCACCATCCAGCCGGCAAAGCTCAGCGCGGCGAGGGTATGGACCGCCGGCGCATAAAGCCGCGACGCGCGATCGGCGATGCGCACGTAGGTGGATTTGCTTTGCCCCGCGGCCTCCATCAGCGCGGCGATGGCGGCCAGCGCTGTGCCTTCGCCCGCCGCCGTCACCCGCACTTCGACAGGACGTTCGAGATTGAGCGTGCCCGCCAGCACCGCGTCGCCGATGGCGGCAGGCACGGGCGCGCTCTCGCCGGTCAGCAGCGATTGGTCGAAGCGGGTGGCACCGATGACGATCACGCCATCGGCCGCCAGCCGCTCCCCCGCCGCCACGCGCATGACCAGGCCGGCGTCGAGCGCGCGCGCGGGCATCCAGGAAATCGTCCCGTCGGCGGCGACCACGGTGGCGCCCGGCGCGGCCTGGCGCAGCAGCGCCTCCACCCCGGCGCGAGCGCGGTCGCGCATCGCGGCATCGAGCGCGCGGCCGGCGAGCAGGAACAGCAGCAGCATCAGCGTGCCGTCGAACCATGCGTCGGCGCCATGCGTTAGCGTTTCGTAGACCGAGAGCGCGGTTGCGAGGCTGACCCCGATCGAGATCGGCACGTCCATGTTGGTGCGCCCGCGCCTGAGGGCACTCCACGCCGAGGTAAAGAAGGGCCGGCCGGCGATGATCACCGCAGGCACGCCGATCGCGGCGGAGAGCATGTGGAACAGGTCGCGCGTGGCGCCTTCCGCGCCCGACCAGACGCTGACCGAGAGGAGCATTACGTTCATTGCCGCGAACCCTGCCACTGCCAGCGGCAACAGCAGCGGGCGCACGGCAGACGGGGTCGGCGCGAGGCTATCGTCGCGCGGCTGGGCTTCGAACCCGGCGCTGGCGAGCGCGGCGACCAGCGCGGGCGGTTCGAGCCCGGGCGCGTGGGTTACGGTGACGGTGCGCGCGGTGAGGTTCGCGCGCGCGGCGTGGACTTCGGGCAGGCCGGCAAAGGCGCGCTCCACTTTGCCCATGCAGCCCGCGCAATGCATCGCGGGTACGGTCAGCACGCTGGCTTCCAGCAGGGTTTGGGCGGGCGGGTGCTTGGCGGCGAGCGGCGCGAATGGTGCGTTCATGGCACATCGCCCAACGCGTGCCAGGCGTGGCCGCGCGCATCGGCCTTGAGCCAGACGCGCCAGCGGCCGGGCCCGAGTTCGGCGCGGTACGTGCCGGGCGCGATCTCGGCGAGCACAAGGTCCTGCGGCGGTTTTGCGCCGAGCGGATGCTCCACGTGTACGGCCACGCGCGCGTGATCGAGCGGGGCGCCGGCCGAATCGACCAGCCGGGCTTCGAGCGACTGGTTCGGCGCACGCGCCAGTTCGACCTTCCAGCCCAACGCGCGATCGGCGGCGCTGTCATCGAGCCACGCGTTGAAGTGCTGGCTGGCGACATAGCTATTGTCGACCACGGTGCCGCCGAAAGTTGCCAGCGCCAGCTTGGCCATCGTCACGTTGACCACGATCACTACCGCGAAGAAGCCGGCGATGACCATCGCGGCGTGGCGTCCTGTGAATTTGCGTGGCGCGCGTTGTGCAGTCATGGTGCGGTCTCCGGGGTGAGGAAGCGGGTGGTCGCGCGGCGCGGTGCGGCTTTTTCGGTCGGCGAGGTCAGCGTGAAGGCGAAGTCTCCCGCCGTGGTGCCGTGCGGGGCGGTGACGTAGAGCCGCAGCGGCAGCGTGGCGTCGGCGGGCAGGGTGACCGGCAGCGAGCGCACCGCCGCGGTGCTGTCCATCGCATCGGTGTAGAACTTCGCGCCGGGCAGGCCTTCGATCGCCAGCGTCATCGCGCGCGGGCGGTCTTCCATGTTCTCGAGCCGGGCGGTCAGGCCGTTGCGAATCTGGCCGTTGCTTTCCATCACGAAGGCGGGGTTGCGATCGTGCGCGAGGCTGAGGCCGACGCGGGTGCGGGTGCCGAGTGCGAACAGCAAGGCCACGCCGATCGCGCCCCAGACGCCGAAGTAGATCAGCGTACGCGGGTGGCGCAGCGTTTTCAGGATCGGCACCGGGGCGGCGCCCTGCTGCTCCAACGCGGCGTTTTCGAGCGTGGTGTATTCGATCAGCCCGCGCGGGCGGCCGATGTCGATCATCACCCGGTCGCAGGCGTCGATGCACAGTGCGCAAGTGATGCAGCCGATCTGCGGGCCTTCGCGAATGTCGATCCCGGTCGGGCAGACCGCGGTGCAGAGGCCGCAGTCGATGCAGTCGCCGACCGTGCCAAGGGCTTTCTCAGCCGCCTTCACACTGCCGCGCGGTTCGCCGCGCCAAAACTTGTAGGTGACCAGCAGGCTTTTTTCATCGAGCATCGCCGACTGGATGCGCGGCCAGGGGCACATGTAGATGCACACCTGCTCGCGCATGAACGCACCCAGCCACAGCGTGGTGAAGGTGAGGACAGCGGTGCAGGCGTAAGCGACGGGCGCGGCGGTGCCGGTCCAGAATTCGCGTTGCAGCGTCGGTGCATCGGCGAAGTAGAAGATCCATGCGCCGCCGGTGACGAAGGCGATGGCGAGGTAGATCGTCCACTTGAAGCCGCGTTTGGCCATTTTGGAAGCGGTCCACGGCGCGGCATCGAGCTTCATCTGGGCATTGCGATCGCCGTCGATCAGCCGATCGACGTGCTGGTAGAGGTCGGTCCACACGGTCTGCGGGCAGGCATAGCCGCACCAGGCGCGGCCCACCGCACTCGTCACCAGGAACAGCCCGATTCCCGCCATGATCAGCAACCCGGCAACGAAGTAGAACTCCTGCGGCCAGATTTCGATCTGGAACATGTAGAAGCGCCGGTGCGCCAGGTCGATCAACACCGCCTGGTGCGGTGCGTAAGGCCCGCGATCCCACCTGATCCACGGCGTGATCCAGTAGATCGCCAGGCACAAGCCCATCACCGCCCACTTGAACCGCCGGAACGGCCCGTCGATCTTCCTCGGGAAGACTGGCTTGCGCCGTTCGTAGAACGACTTCGGAGGCGGCCTGGTGTCAGTGGGGATGGCCTTGTGCATGGTCATGGCCGGATCACTTGGCCGCCGGAGCAACAGGGGCCGGAGCCGGGGCTGCCGCCTTCTCGCCGCCACCCAGCGAATGGACATAGACCGCCAACATCTTCACCGTCACCGGATCGAGCTGCGCGCCCCAGTTGGGCATCTGGCCGTAGTGCGCGTTGGTCACGGTTTCGGTCAGGCTGGCGCGGTCGCCGCCGTAGAGCCAGATCGAGTCGCTCAGGTTGGGGGCGCCCAGCGTGCGATTGCCCTTGCCGTCGGGGCCGTGGCACACCGCGCAATTGGCGGTGAACAGCGTGGCGCCGCGCGCCGAAGCCGCATCGGGCGCGTCCTGCTTGCTGATGCTGCGGACGTAGGAGACCACGTCCTGCACTTCGGCCGGCTTGAGGATGCCGGTGCTGCCGAAGGCGGGCATCTGGCTCATGCGCGATGCGGTGTCTGCCGATTGGCGAACGCCGTGAGCGATCGTGGCGTGGATGGCGTCGACGTCGCCGCCCCACAGCCAGTCATCGTCGTTGAGGTTGGGATAGCCCTTTCCGCCCGCGGCACCCGCGCCGTGGCAGGTGGTGCAGTGGATGCGGAATGCGGCCTTGCCGCCCTCGATCGCCTCGTGGCGAAGATGGGCATCGCCGTCGATCGCATCGAGCGGAGTGGCCAGCAGCGCGGCTTTGATCGTTGCGTGCTTGGCCTGTTCAGCGCGCATTTCGGTGGTGAGCGTGCCGCGGCTGGTCCAGCCCCACAGCCCCGCAGTGGCGCCGTGGACCATCGGGATCGCGGGATAGACCACCACGTAGCCGATCGAGAACACGATGCAGGCGTAGAAGGTCAGCAGCCACCAGCGCGGCAGCGGGGTATCGAGCTCCTCGATCCCGTCCCATTCGTGGCCGACGGTCGAAGTGCCGGTCGGCTCGTCGATGCGCTTCTCAGACATCGTCCTGTCCTTCCTCGAAAATGCTGGTTGCCGCTTCTTCGTAGTGGCCGCGTGCGCCGGGGCGGAACGGCCACAGAATCAGCACGAGGAACACCCCGGTCATCGCCAGCAGGCCCCAGCTATCGGCTATCTGCCGCAGCAGGTCGTAAGTTTCGGTCTGTGTCACCGGCCCTTCTCCTTGCTCAGCGTTTCGTTGGCAGCCGCCGCGTTGACGTCGACCATCGTGCCCAGCACCTGGAGGTAGGCGACCAGCGCATCCATCTCGGTCAGCTTCGCCGGATCGCCGTCGAAGTCGCGCACTTGCGCGGTCGGGTAGCGCTTGCGGAAGTCCGCGGCGCCGGGCGCATCGGGGTTGGCTTGCGCGGCCATGTCGTCATTGGCTGCGGCGATCTGGTCCTTCCTGTAAGGCACGCCCACGTCGTAAAGCGTGGCAAGTTCGGCGCGCATGTCGCCCTGGTTCAGCTCATGCTTCGCGAGGAACCCATAGGGAGGCATGATCGATTCGGGCACGAGGCTGCGCGGATCGGTCAGGTGCTGGACGTGCCAGGCATCCGAATAACGACCGCCCACGCGCGCCAGATCGGGCCCGGTGCGCTCCGATCCCCACTGGAACGGATGGTCGTACATCGATTCTGCGGCCAGGCTGTAGTGGCCGTAGCGTTCGACCTCGTCGCGGAACGGGCGGATCATCTGGCTGTGGCACAAGTAGCAGCCCTCGCGCACATAGATGTCGCGGCCGGCCTGTTCGAGCGGGGTGTAGGGGCGGACGCCCTTGACCTTCTCGATCGTGTTGTCGATCCAGAACAGCGGCGCGATCTCGACGATCCCGCCCACGATCACCACCACGAAGGCGAGCACCGCGAGCAGCGTGATGTTGCGCTCGATCGTGCGGTGGCGTTCAGCAAATGAAGTTGCCATGGTTCGGTTTCCTTCAATGCGCGATGAGGGTGGCGGGAAGCAGCGGACGATCCTTCGCCGGATCGAAGGCCGGCTGGCCAAGCGGAGTTTCCTCGCGGCTGTGGCCCAGGATCGTGCGCCAGATGTTGATCGTCATGATCACCGCACCGCTCAGGTACAGCAGGCCACCGACCACGCGCAGTGCGTACATCGGGTGGATCGCGGCGACCGCGTCGGCGAACGAGTAGACCAGGTAGCCATCGGCGCCGTATTCGCGCCACATCAGCCCCTGGGTCAGCCCGGCCACCCACATCGAGGCGGCGTAGAACACGATGCCGATCGTCGCGGTCCAGAAGTGCCAGTTGACCATGCGCAGCGAGTACAGCCGTTCACGGTTCCACAGCCGCGGCGTCAGGTAATAGAGCGCCGAGAAGGTGATCATGCCGTTCCAGCCCAGCGCGCCCGAGTGGACATGGCCGATGGTCCAGTTGGTGTAGTGCGACAGCGCGTTGACGCTCTTCACGCTCATCAGCGGGCCTTCGAACGTGCTCATCCCGTAGAAGGCGAGCGCGGCCACCATCAGGCGGATGATCGGATCGGTGCGGATCTTGTCCCACGCGCCGTTGAGCGTCATCAGCCCGTTGATCATGCCGCCCCAGCTCGGCATCCACAGCATCACGCTGAACACCATGCCCAGCGTCTGCGCCCAGTCGGGCAGCGCGGTGTAGTGGAGGTGGTGCGGTCCGGCCCAGATGTAGAGGAAGATCAGCGCCCAGAAGTGGATGATCGACAGGCGATAGCTGTAAACCGGGCGTTCGGCCTGCTTGGGCACGAAGTAGTACATCATGCCCAGGAACCCGGCAGTGAGGAAGAAGCCCACCGCGTTGTGTCCGTACCACCACTGGATCAGCGCACCCTGCACCCCCGCGTAGGCCGAGAAGCTGCGCGACCCCAGCCAGCTCACCGGCAGGCTGACGTTGTTGACGAGGTGAAGCATCGCCACCGTCAGGATGAACGACAGGTAGAACCAGTTGGCCACGTAGATGTGCGGTTCGGAGCGCCTGGCCAGCGTGCCGACAAACACCGCGAGGTACGAAACCCATACCACCGTCAGCCAGATATCGACGTACCATTCGGGCTCGGCGTATTCCTTGCCTTGCGTGATGCCGAGCAGGTAGCCGGTGGCCGCCAGTACGATGAAAAGCTGGTAGCCCCAGAATACAAAACGGGCGAGGCCGGGGAAGGCCAGCCTCGCCCGGCAAGTGCGCTGGACCACGTAGAACGAGGTCGCGATCAGCGCATTGCCTCCGAAGGCGAAGATCACCGCGCTGGTGTGCAGCGGCCGCAATCGCCCGAAATTGCCGAATTCACCCATGTTGAGCAGCGGCCAGGCAAGCTGCGCTGCGATCAGTACGCCCACCAGGAAGCCGGCCATGCCCCAGAATACTGTGGCGATCACGCCCCAGCGGATCACGTCGTCGTCGTAGCGACCCTGATCGGCGGGCGCGCGCAGGATACCCCGGGCGATCGCATCGTAGTCTGGCTGGCGCAGCGTGAACCACAAGCCGAGGCACGCGGCCACGGCCACGATCCCCATCTGGATCGCAAACGGGGTATCGACCGCCCCCGCAACGGCAAGCAATGCAAGAACCAGCGCTGCGAACCACAGGCCCGCACGCGTCAAAACCGATTCCATGGAACCTTCCTCCCATAGGACAATGTGACGGCCGCTGTGGGCCGGGGAGGGGCCGGCAACATTGATGTCGATCAATTCGAGCAGTTGCAAAACGCGCACAAACGATTGCGGCGCAAAATTGCTCTGGATCAAACGTTTGCTTGCGCTTGGTCAATGTGCGGCGATGCAGCGTATCGCATTGGTCACCACGCGCCGGCGAAACATCCTGGGTCGACAAGGGGCGGACCGCTCGCGGCGATGGATGATAGAGTGATGACGAAATTCCCGTCCGCTACGGTAACAGCGATAGTCTCTGCCGTTCTGGCCTTGGCCGCGCTTGCGGCACCAGTCGCCGCGCATGCCGGGTCCGCCGATGGCAAATGGCAGATCAAGGTGCTCGGCACCGCGGTGTTGCCCGACGGCAAGATCAAGTCGGTGCTGGCGGTCAACACTGCCACAACGCTCGGCGCCACGATTGCCACGGTCGCCAACCCGCAGACGGTGGTGAGCGACAACGGCGTGCCCACGCTGGCGGTCGAATACTTCTTTTCGCCCACCGTCTCGGTCGAAACGATCTGCTGTGTCACCAAGCACCGCGTCAACGGCGTGGGCGCGCTGGGGGGCACCAACCTGATCAACGACGTCTACATCGTGCCGGCCACGGTAACGTTGAAGCTTCATGCGCAACTCGGCCCGATCAAGCCTTACGTGGGCGTGGGACCGTCGTTGTTCCTCCAGCTCCATTCCAAGCCGGGCGTGACATCGACCGCGCTGGGGATCACGCGCACCAAGCTGTCGAGCGATGTGGGCGTGGCGTTCCAGGCCGGCTGCGACATTCCTTTGGGCAAAAGCGGTTTCGGGCTCAGCCTCGATGCCAAGAAGTATCTGATGACCACCAACGCGCACTTCTATCAGGGCGCCACCGAAGCGCTGGCCACGCACCATACGCTCAACCCGCTGCTGTTGAGCGCCGGCGTCAGCTATCGTTTCTGAATTATGCGTGGGCCGCGCTAGGCAAAGCCGTGCGCTCGTGGCTAGCCAGCGAGCGCGGCAATGCGGTGCGCGATGGCCCGGATCGGCAGGCTTTCCCGGGTCGAGCCAATCGTGGCGGCGGATGACCTGCGGATGGGTTCGGCCGCTTTCTTGCGGTACCGTTCATTCGCAAGTTGTCGGGCGGGGAGCACGAGATGCGAGCCACGCAGAGAATACGCAATAAAGTAGGCGGAAGGATTGCTCCTCCCGCCCACAAAAATCGGCTTAACTTCAAAACTTGACTTCGACACCTGCATAGAAAAACCGGCCAACCGGACTAAAGGGATTGCCACCCTCGGTGCCCTGCAGATCGTACGGAGGCAACTTGTCGAACGCATTGTCGACGCCGATGTAGAAGTTGAAGTTCTTCTTGGCTGTGGTGATATCGACCCGGAAATCGTGGTAGGTGACCGGGCTGTAGTAGAGAAACGGGAAGGCATCCGGGTTTGTCGCCGGGCGTCCCTGGAATGGGTTCTGGGTATCGTAGTTGGCAGAAACCAGCTGCTTTCCGATATAGCGCATGCGATAGCCGAAGTTGAACGCGCCGTGGATGATGTTGGCTGACAACTGGCCCTGCCATTCCGGATCGCCGAGCACGCTCAACTGCCTTTGGGCAAATGTTGGGTCGGTCACGTCGGTAAAGTTGTTCCGAATGAACGTGTGAGTCACGATGCCGCGCAAGCTGATCGACGTACCGGCTGAAAAACTGTGGCGATACGAGACATCCGTGTCGATGCCGCTGGTGATCTGCTTGGCAAAGTTGAACGGACCCGAAATGAACGACGCGCCCGTCGGCGTGAGCGAAACTGTTGTGCCGCCATGGGAAACGTCGGACTGGCCCACAAACGTGCCGTTGGCATTGCGGTACACCGCCCCGCAGAAGGGGTTCGCGATCCCGCTTGGATTGTCATAGCACTGGTTGATGATGGTCTGCGCCGCGAGCGAGAATATGACGTTCTTCACCTCGATGCGATAATAATCCACCGACAATGCCAGGCGAGGAATGAAATGCGGCTGGAACACCGCACCCGCCGTCAAGCTGTTGCTGGTTTCTGCGTTCAACGCAGGGTTGCTGCCGTTGAACCCGGAAATGCCCGAGGCCGGACGGTTGGAGAACGGCTCGGTCGTGCCATTGAATGTCTGCGTAGTCGGCACGCCTGCCGCAGCACAATTTTTGACACGATTGGGGTTGTTGTTGATGTTTTGCTGGCCGCAAGGATCCACCAGACCATTGAGGAACGTCTGGCTTTGCGGTGCATAGAGATCCGACTGCGTCGGTGCCCTGACCGCCCGTGCATAGCCAACGCGGAATTTCACATCGCGGACAGGCGAATAAATTCCGTTGACGTTATAAGTGTAAACCGTGCCCGTCTTGCCGATGTTGTAATTGGAAACGCGCCCTGCACCGTCGATGGTCAGCTCGTGCGCGAATGGCATATCTTTGAGCAGCGGGATGCTGATTTCCCCGAATGCTTCCTTGACCACCAGCGCCGGGGGACGGAAGTCCGGGATGCTGTTGAGAAAGGTTCCGCCGGCGACGGTGAACGGGTCGTAAGCTGCAAAAGCGGTTTCGCGACGAATTTCCCCACCGATCACAAACGCGACAGGGCCGCCGGGCAGCTTGAAAAGATGCGACAAGTCGCCGGAAATGTACGCAGATCCATCATACAGATCGGCTTTTTGTGTGCGCTGTGAGGTATAGCCGAAGTAGGCGATAGCCGCCTTGGAGACCTGTCCGTCACCGAACAGGTTTACAGGTAAGCAAGACGGATCGTCGTTCGTGGTGCTTGCATCGGCGTTGATCCGGCAGACGATATTGCCAGCGGTGTTGCGGGTCGCATCGATCGAGTTGGCGTATCTGGCGCGGTTGATGTTCCCGGCTGTTTGGTAGAAAGTGTAAAGATGTCCATAGCTTGCTGAAGCATCATACTTCCAGCCATCGAAGAAGGTGCCCTTGACGCCGGCTACAGCCGAATAATTGTCCCGCCGGTGATCTTCACCACGTCCGCCAAAATCGATGTTGAAGCGCTGAGCGGTGAAGGTCGTGGCACCGGGTGCCAGCACCGATGTGAGGGTGCTACGCGCCTGTGTCGTCAAGAATGGGTTGTCGAGCCGGAACGTGTTGTTGAAGAACGTAGGTTGCCCTTCCTGATTTGCGTTCACTCGCACGAACTGCGCCGAAAAATAGGGGACAAGCGCGGGCGAAACCTCGAAATGGGTCATGAAGTTGAACGCTTTACGCGTGATGCCAGGCTCAAGGTACCCTGTCAGGCGCAAGGTCGATCCCCGGCCGCCGACGCAGTTGCTCGAACCGAAAGCGCGCAGGTCGATGATGCAGTTGTTGGGAGTCAGCGAACCATCGGGGTTGAATACGTAAGTCGTGCCGAACTGGCTGAGCGGGTTGGCGCTGCCGAAGTTGGCAAGGCCGGAGCAGGCCACCGCGCGCCGGTTGGCAAAGGCTGCTGCGCTTTCCCCCGTAGCGGCCGCCACCGGGCAGCTTGCGGTGAATAGACCACCTTCAGAGATGTTGTTGTTCTTCAAACCGGTCAGGAAGGTGGTGTCCGAAACCCCGTTGCCTGTCGAGGGCTCGACACCGTGTAACGGGCCTGCGTTGGGATTGAGGTTGGCTCCGGTGTTTTCGGTCGCGTTGAAGCCGCTGCGGCCACTGAACGCCCCCGTCTGGCCGTCGCGATCGGTGTTGGACAGAGTGTCCTGGCGCGTGAATTCTCCAGAGAACGAGAAGTTTCCGCGACCGTCTGCGAAATTGTGGCCGCCCGTGATGCTCGCGGCATAGGACCCGCGATCGCCGCGTGAACTGATACCGCTCTGTCCGCGGATACGAAGGCCTTCGAAGTTTTGCTTGAGAACGAAGTTGACGACACCGGCAACGGCGTCCGATCCATAGATTGCGGAGTTGCCGCCCGTGACGATGTCGATGCGGTCGAGAAGATTGCTGGGAATATTGTTGACGTCGGGACGGTTGATGCCCGGTGTCGACGTGATGATGCGTCGTCCATCGACCAGAACGAGTGTGCGGTTCGTGCCGAGTCCGCGCAGATCCAGCGCGTTGATGCCCGAACGACCAATCGCGTTCTGCGAACTCGCTTGCGTGATGGTCGACCGCAATTGAGGCAGTTGGTTGAGGTTGTCACCCAGCGAAACATTGCCGGTAGACAGAATATCCGGAACGGTAATGACGGTGATCGGGACAGCCGAATCAAGGTTGGCTCGATTGATGCGCGAACCGGTTACGACGATCGTTTGTTCGGCCTTCTCGCTTTCGGCGTCGGCGGCCTGCGGCTTGGCGGCCGCGGGCGTTTCCTGCGCGCTGGCCGGAGTGGCAATCAAAAGGCACGATGCCATCACCGCCAGCCCGGCGGTTGCCAGACTGGAAGAACCGGTAAGGCCGGACTTGAAGGAAATTGCCGCGAATGAACCCCCGTTCTGATCCGGCTGCCCCGGGAGTTTGGCGCCTGTCCGCTGCGCGAATGCCCCCGCGCGCAAACCAGCGATCTACAAGAACTAGGGTCGACGTTTGGCCTGCGGCAACGCCGATGGTTGCTTTTCAAACCACTTTCGGGGGCCATGTGGCATTGTTGTTACAGAATGTCATATCAGCGGATGGTGCGAAAAATCGAGTCTTTCGCTCAGACATCGGCGAGCTTTTAAAAAATGTCACATTCTAGCGGATTGACGTAAGAAACTTGCAAAATTGCCCGTTGGTGCAGGTTTCGATTGCCCTGGCCAAATCAGCTGCGGGTCAGTTGCCGGCTTCGGCCTCGAGCAACCGTCGATCGACGATCGCCACTTCACGCCGCGATGGCAAGTCGATCGCGCCTTCGGCCTTGAGCCGGGTGAACTGGCGGCTGACCGTTTCGATCGTCAGACCCAGCACATCGGCGATCTGCTGGCGCGAGAACGGCAACGTGAAGCGCCTGAGTCCACTTTCGGCGGCGGCGGTTTCGTCATCGAATGCGTGCGCGCAGGCAGGGATAACCAGCCGCTCGGACAATTCTAGCAGGAAGCTGGCCAGCCGCTCGCCCGCCGACTTGCGGCCGAGCAGCAGCATCCAGCGCCGCGTCCGATCGAGTTCGGCCAGCGTGCGTTCGAGCAGCTTGTGTTCCAACGCGGGGTGCGCGCGGGCGAAGGCGTCGAAATCGCTGCGCCCGAACAGGCACACGCGCGCATCGGTCAACGCGGTGACGCCGTGGAAGGTGGTCGGCCCGAACGGGCGGCCGATGAAATCGCTGGGATAGACCACGCCGACGATCTGTTCGCGCCCGTCCTCTGTGCCGGTCGACAGCTTGAGCACGCCTTCGATGACGTTGGCGACCAGGATCGAATCCTCGCCCTCCCACATCAGCGATTCGCCCGCCGACAAGTTGCGGCGACGGCCGATCTGGTTGAGCAACGCCAATTCGTCATGGTCCAGCGCGGCGCAGATCGCGCGGTTGCGGACAATGCAGGTATCGCAGGCGGCCATCGTAAGGCGCGCTACCAGACACGGAGGTCGGTCGCAAACCCCGCTGTTCCAAGCCTTACAACGAAGGCGACATTCGACCCGCTGGTTCGCCATCGGCGCAGGAATCCTCGGCCGCTTCGTCGGGATCGATGCCGTGCAAGGTGCGCCGCCAGCCGGGCATGCGGTAGGCCACGATCGCCAGCGAAGTGGCGATGATCGATCCTACCGGCATCGCCAGCCACAGCGCATCGGCCCCCAGATACGGCTGCGCGAGGTAGTAGAAGCCCAGTCGCCCTGGATACATCGCTATGCCCAGCACGATCAGCGGCGCGATCACCACGCCGCCAGCGCGCATCGTGCCGAACAGCACGATGGTGACGCCGAACAGCACGAAGCCCCAGCTTGCCATGAACTGGATGTGCCGGGCGAGCGGTACTGCCGGCGAATCGGGGCCGAGGAACAGCACCAGTGCCGGCTTGTCGAAGGCCAGCAGCAGGACCGTCAGCAATCCCGTCATTCCGACGTTGGCGATGATCCCGGCGCGGGTGATTTCGCTCAACCGCCTGGGCAGCCGGGCGCCGATCGCCTGCGCGGCCATTGCCGAAACCGCAGCCGAAATCGCCATCGCGGGCATCTGGAGATAGCCCCACAACTGCGCGGTGGCGCCGTAAGCCGCGGTGGCCAGCAGCCCTTCGCGGTTGACCAGGCTGATCAGGATGATCCCCGCTGCCGACAGGATGAACATCTGCGCGCCCATCGGCAGGCCCTTGCCGACGATATATTTCAGCTCGTCCGGGTGGGGGATCAGATAGCGCCACTCACGCCCGCGCAGCCGCAGCGGCAGGTCCTTGGCATAGACGTGGATCGCGGTGCCCATGAAACCGACGATGCCCGCCAGCGCGGTCGACAGTGCCGATCCGGCGATGCCCATTTGTGGAAATGGCCCCCAGCCGCGGATCAGCAGCGGGTTGAAAACGATGTCGATGCCCACGCTCAGCGCCATGAACAGCAGCGGCGTACGCGAATCGCCCGAACCGCGCAGGCCCATTGCCAGCATCACCGACAGCATCGAGAACGGCATCGCGATGAAGATCACCCGCAGATAGATCAGCGCCAGGCCATAGGCGTGCCCCGGCGTCGCCATTGCGCGCAGCAGTTGCGGCGCAAAGATATAGCCCGAGATCGCCACCACCATCGCCAGGATGAAGCAGAACCCCACCGCGCTGCCGAACGCGCGCCGAGCCGCATCGATATTGCCTGCGCCAAAGTTCTGCCCGACCTTGACCGTCGCGGCCATGCCGAACCCGAACACGCTGGCGAACACCAGGAACATCACGATATTGGCGTTGGCGGTTGCGGCCAGCGCGTCCTCGCCGATCAGTCGCCCGACCCACACCGCGTTGACCGAACCGTTCAGCGACTGGAGCACGTTGGACAGCAGCGTGGGCAGCGAGAACATCACCAGCGTGCGCATCACCGGGCCGCTGGTCAGGTCGGTTCGCGCGCGAGAGGCGGGGCCGCCGCGCGGGCGTTCGGGCTGGGGCTTGCTGGTGGCTGAATCCATGCTTCAGGCGTCTTTCTGCGGCGTGTCGCGCTTCAGTGCTGCCAGCGCGGCGAACGGCCCGCTCGGCTCGGGCGCATCGAGCTTGAAAGCACGACGCACGCGATCTGCATCGGGTCCGGTCGCGAATGGATCGATCGCCAGAGCCAGGCTTTGCGCCAGCGCCTCGCCCAGATCGAACGCGCTACCTTCGTAGGGTATTTCATCGAGCGCATCGGCATCGAGTTCGATTTCGTCCTCCTCCACCGCAACCGCCCGCGCGGGCACGAAGCGCAAGACCAGCGGCTCATCGATCGCCACCGCCAGATCCTCGCCCGAAATCGCGCAAGCCTGGACGATCTGCGCGATCAGCCGCCCGCTGGCGTTTACCGCCGCGCCATCGCGCGCGCAGACGACTTCGCCGCGCATGGTCTCGATCCGCACGATATCGAACCGCGCCGCCAGGCCCGCGCGTTCGTCGGCATCGGGCTCCAACACCAGCGGTTTGTCCGGCAGTTGGCGGATATCGAACATCCGCGAGAATTCCGGGGCCGAAAGCCCGGATTTTGCAGGATCGAAAGGCGGCAAGCTGTTCACCGCGCGATCCGGCCCGCCAGCAATGCTTCGGCATCGGTGGCATCGATGTCGCGCACCAACCCGCGCAGCAGCGCCACCGCCGCCGCCGGGTCACCGCCTTCGACCAGCGTGATGTTGCGCTCGATCGCCCCGGCCAGCGCAGCGTCGCCCAGCGCGTGATCGTCCATGGCCAGCGCATCGCGCAATGCGCCGATCCTCCCGCCGAGCGTGCTCATCAGCTTGGCAATATGCTTGCCCACCATCAGGTCGCCCACTCCGCCCTGACGCAATTGCCCGTCCATGTCGGTCACGAACAGTTCGGTCAGCCGCGTCGACGCCACGTGGAGCGCGTCCTCGCGCTCCATCCGCAGCAGCACCGCAGACAGCACGATCGAGATCGCATCAAAGCGGCCAGGCACGGTATCGGCAACTTGGCCGTCTTGATACCACACCTTTTCGCGCGAGATTTCGACCACGCGGTGCCACAGCGGACGCAAATCGGCGGCATCGTCGCGGCGTGATCGGGTGAGCCGGGAAAGGAACGACATCGCCATGATCCTTGTTGAGGACGCGCCTTGTTCAGCGCGGATTAAATCGACCGCCTCAATGGCTGTGCAAGCCCATGATAACAGCTTTGCCCGATCCCGCGAGGGGCGCAGGTTGGCTGGCATTGCGAAGCGCGGGTTACACCCCTAAGGGTGGCGACGATATAGGGTCGGCTCGGCGGAAGGCAATCTTCCGGCCTACCGGCTTTGGGGCAACCGGCTTTCTGGCCGGCATTCTGGCCATTGCTGCCAACACGAACGATGCGAGCGGAGTTCCAGATGCGTGAAGTCAAGCCAGCGGCAATAATGCTCAAGGTTGCAGCAGCAGGAGCCTTGGTGCTGCTCGCCTCAGGCTGCGCCAGCATCCGCGATCACCGCGGCTATATCGTCGATAGCGCGCTGGTCGATTCGGTCCAGCCGGGGATCGACAACAAGCAATCGGTCGAAAAGACGCTCGGCCGCCCCACCTTCATCAGCCAGTTCGGCACGCCCACCTGGTACTATCTGTCGATCCTGACCAAGCAGGCGCCCTTCGGCCGTCCGCGCGCCAAACAGGAACTGCAGCTCAAGATCAGCTTCGACGCCGCCGGCCGCGTGACCAAGGTCGATCGCGCCGGGATGGAACAAGTCGCCAGCATCTCGCCCGACAGCCACAAGACCCCCACGCTCGGCCGCAACCGCGGCTTCTTCGAAGATCTGTTCGGCAACATCGGCGCGGTCGGCGCGGTGCCGGGTGGCGGGTCGACCGGGCCGAAGCCGGGTTCGGGTCCGAACGGAAGCTGATCCGCGCTTGAACGCTGCCATGCGCGCCCCATATCGACCGCATGGACGATAGCAGGGCGAGCCACGGCCTGATCCAGTGGCACGGCACCACCATCATCGGGGTGAAAACCAAAGCAGGCACGGTGATCGCCGGGGATGGACAAGTCTCGATGGGCAACACCGTGATGAAGCCCAACGCGCGCAAGGTGCGGCGGATCGGTGAGGGCGGGAAGGTCATCGCCGGGTTCGCCGGCGCCACCGCCGATGCATTCACCTTGTTCGAGCGGCTGGAACGCAAGCTGGAGCAGTATCGCGGGCAACTGATGCGCGCCGCGGTGGAACTCGCCAAGGACTGGCGCACCGACAAGTACTTGCGCAACCTCGAAGCACTGATGATCGTGGCCGATGCCGAGACGATGCTGATCCTGACCGGCAATGGCGATGTGCTGGAGCCCGAGGCGAAAGGCGATGTCGTGATCGCGGCGATCGGGTCGGGCGGAAACTACGCGCTCGCTGCCGCGCGGGCGCTGGTCGATTACGAACAGGACGCCGAAGTGATCGCGCGCAAGGCGATGCAGGTCGCGGCCGATGTCTGCGTATTCACCAACGATCGCGTGACCGTCGAAACGATCTGACCTTCTTCCCCCCTCCCGCAAGCGGGCGGGGGGCCAGAATGCCCTTCCGCAGCGGATGGGCGGAGACCGCCGAACATGATCCAGAACCTCACCCCCAAGGCGATCGTCGCCGCGCTCGATGAACACATCGTCGGGCAAGCCGAAGCCAAGCGCGCGGTCGCCGTCGCGCTGCGCAATCGCTGGCGCCGCCAACGCCTCTCGCCCGAATTGCGCGACGAGGTCAGCCCCAAGAACATCCTGATGATCGGGCCGACCGGCTGCGGCAAGACCGAGATCAGCCGCCGCCTCGCAAAGCTGGCCGAAGCCCCCTTCGTCAAGGTCGAGGCGACCAAGTTCACCGAAGTCGGCTACGTCGGCCGCGATGTCGAACAGATCGCGCGCGACCTGGTCGAAGAAGCCGTGCGGCTGGAGAAGGACCGCCGCCGCGAAGCCGTGCGCGAACCCGCCAGCAAGGCGGCGATGGACCGCTTGCTCAAGGCGCTCGTCGGCGAAAGTGCCAGCGAAGCCACCCGCGAAAGCTTCCGCCAGCGCATCCACGAAAACGCCATGAACGACGTCGAAGTCGAAATCGAAGTCGAAGACGCCCCCGCCGCGCCGTTCGAGATGCCCGGCATGGGCGGTAACGTCGGCATGATCAACTTGTCCGACATGATGCAGAAGGCCATGGGCCGCAACAACCTCAAGCGCCGCAAACTGCGCGTGGCCGATGCCTGGGACAAACTGGTCGACGAGGAATCGGAAAAGCGGATGGACCAGGACGATGTCGCCCGCGTCGCGCTGGCCAACGCCGAAACCAATGGCATCGTCTTCCTCGACGAAATCGACAAGATCGCGGTCAGCGACGTGCGCGGCGGCTCGGTCAGCCGCGAAGGCGTCCAGCGTGATCTGCTGCCGCTGATCGAAGGCACCACCGTGGCCACCAAATACGGCCCGATGAAAACCGACCACGTGCTCTTTATCGCATCGGGCGCGTTCCACATCGCCAAGCCCAGCGACATGCTGCCCGAACTGCAAGGCCGCCTGCCGATCCGAGTCGAACTCAAGGCGCTGACCGAAGACGACTTCGTCCGCATCCTGTCGGAAACCCGCGCCAACCTGGTCGAACAATACACCGCACTCATCGGCACCGAGCAAGTCACGCTGACCTTCACCCCCGAAGCCATCCGCGCGCTGGCCCGCGTGGCCGCGCAAGTGAACGAAAGCGTCGAGAACATCGGCGCGCGGCGCTTGCAGACGGTGATGGAAAAGCTGCTGGAAGAAGTGAGCTTCGAAGCGGAGGACCGTGTCGGGGAGACGGTGACGATCGACGAAGCTTACGTGGCCGGCAAGCTGGGCGCGCTGGCGCGGGATAGCGATCTGTCGAAGTATATTCTTTGAGGGGTTTTAAGGGTTTAAGTTAGCCTCCGGCGGGCAAGGGCCAGCGGCCCTCGCATCCCATCGTTGGCCATGTTGCGCTGGCGTTGCGCTAGCCGACCGACAAGACGCGGCTGGCGGATATTGCGCAGTGGTCCCGGCTGGTGCAGATACGGCCAATGCAAAAACTGCCTTGCATCGAGTGCGGTGCCCTTATTTTACCGACAACTGCGGAGTCTACGGGCGGCAGGTGCATGGCCTGTAAGCAAGGCATACGAAAAAGCATGGAGGCGTCACGCGTTTACTACAAGCGTCAAAAGGAATATGATCCGTTTAGAGAGCTTCGGGTGTCGCTTGTGAATTGTAGTTCGCAAGATAGAAATTTGACCAATTGGTCAGACCAAGAGGCCAAATATTTCTCGATGGCCCTGCTGGAGGGCGAGATATACAATGGGGGATTTGACCAGTATTTTTCAAACTCATCAGGAGGATATTATCTTCGAGCTGTTGGTGGTCTGCGCGACATTAAAGCTTTTTCGACACTTAACATAGTCGAAGAGGCAGCTCAGTTGATATTCGGGTCTCTTGCCCCACCGAAGACTCAGGAAGATCGGTGGCGTATTATGTATGATAAATCCAACGAACTTTCAGCATTTACGCCAAACTTCAACTCAGAAAAACTGGAGAAATTGGACAAATTGTTCTGTTCTGACCCCGATGGCCTCGTAGATCGCTTGTCGACCTACGCCGAGTTTCATGATCTGCTCACTCCATTCAGAATTAGCCAAGGTTGATATTTAATTGATATGCCTATCCGCTTAGCACAGGTAGCGATTAAGGTCAAATAGACTGCTCGCGGGTTGGCTTCGATCCTTGTAATATGCGGCCATTCTTTTTCGATTTCTACGCGGTTAACTTTCAGATCGGTGTAGGTAAGCGCCTTGGGGACTTTCGATCTTGTAAATGGCTTATCACGTAACGAATCGAGATATTCGATTTCAGCATAACCCCAATGATTTTTATCGATAAGCTGATATACGGTAGTCGCCTGATAGCTGACTGGTAATCCCCATACCCGCAAAATGCCGTCCGCCGCGAGTTGATGAAATTTTGAAAGGGCATCAGAGTAGCGGTCGGTATCGCCGCTCTCGAATTGGTCAAGTTGGCGATCGCTCCAATCTCCGAAAGCGGCGTAGGCAAGTGCTGCCCTGAGGGACGTATCCCGATCTTCGCCTCGATGAGCAACCACCCCAACGGTTGCGACTGATGATACACTTGTTGCTAGATCAATGTGAAAGACGGCAGGCGCTATCTTGTTCCAGACAACTACAACATTTTCGTAGAAATGATTGATGGTTAGACTGATTGGGCGAGGATCAGAAACACTTGGCGTAGCCAATGCGCTATTTTCACGCTCTGCGGACCATAAAAATGCCGCCAGCCAAACTAGCACCAATCCGATCACCCAAACCACTAGATATGGTGCTCTGCTGATAGCACGAAACATAGTGATTTGGTTGGCGAGAAAATTTTTGGCATCGGAATTGGACGCAGCGGCAGACGCAGCGATACCCAAGATGACCCCATATGTGCTGCCAGCGGAGATTGGTAACCAGCATATGAACCTGTGGATGAGTCGTCGTTGCATTCGCCTACTATAACATCGTTATCCCCCGCTGACGCAAGGGGATAACGATTATAAGCATCAACTAAATAATGTATCGTCACTTTACCCCCTCAGTTCGAACCTGCCCAACCAATATGATTTGATTTCGGTTCTACACATTCAAATTACATTATACATGACACATATCTTTTGCAATATCTTAAATATGTGCTACAGTAGGTCTGTAGCAACGGGAGGAATGGTTGGGTATCATTGGTTTCATCAGGCTATACAGCGACGAAAATGCTTGCATCACCGCTATTGCTAAGTTGAAGTGGCCCAATGGTTTCTCATGCCCATGTGGTTCAACCTGCTCCTATCACCTGAAATCTCGCCCTCGAATCTTTGAATGTGCCGCTTGTGGGCACCAGCATTCCGTCACGGCAGGCACGGTTTTTCACAAAACCCGCACCGATCTGACGAAGTGGTTTCTCGCGGCGTATATGATGGCCAGCGACAAGCGTGGTGTTTCGGCCATGCATGTCAGCCGCGAACTGGCGCTTCGCTACGATACGGCATGGCTAATGTGCCATAAGCTGCGCGCAGCCCTGTTTGAGCGCGAAGGGTTCGAACTGGAGCATTTCATCGAGGCCGATGAAACCTTCTATGGCGGCTATCGAGAGAAGGGGCGACGTGGGCGGGCGATGAACCCAAAGAAAGCAATGCTGGTCCTCGCGGTCGAAAAGGTTCTGGCCACAAAAGGGAACCGCGAGTGGGTGGCAGGGAATGCACGGATCGAGGTCATCGAAACGGCTGATGCGGCGACTCTGACCAATTTCATGAAGCGCAATGTCGCACCGAAGGCCCGCATCATCACCGATGGATGGAGAGGCTATAATGGCCTCAAGGACGCTGGGTTCAGGCATACAGGCGTCATTGCCTCAGGTGAGGCCGCTGGTGAGCAGCTACCCATGGTCCATATCATGTTTTCAAACCTGAAAGCGTGGCTGAACGGAACCCATCACGGCGTGAGCAAGAAGCATCTGCATCGCTATCTGCGCGAGTGGAATTACCGCTTCAATCGGCGGAATGGCCCCGTTGCGGATTTCATCCTGAATCGACTGGCAAATCAGCAGGGAGTGACATACGCTGCTCTCGTTGGATGAACGAGGATGGGTATGAGATTGTCAAAACGCGCCTTTAGTCGGATCATCATGGCTTCCGCGCGGTCGGCCTCGCCTTTGGACGACGAAATACTGAGGGAAATCGCCGAAGAACATGGAGACGACCCCGAATTACTTATTGAAAGACATAAGGAATTTCGCGAGTTGTGGATAGAGGAAATGGCCGATAAATCAGGACCCACTCCTATCGTCTTCTAGCTCTTCCATAAATTTCTCCATCAGTTCTTGCATTTTTGCCGGAACAGGAATGTTTTCATGCGGCCTATGAATAGTATCATACACTTCTCGATTTTGTGCAGCCCACCGCGCGCTTATACGCTCGACAATATTAAATAGCGAATAGCCTGTTCTGTATCGGTCGATTAGCTCGCGTAGATCGTCTTCATCTTGTTCACTGGATGTTATTCCTGACATAAAATTTCTCCTACTCATGTAGGCTATTTATGTTCAGACTTTACCTGTGCTAAGCGGATAGGCATATTAATTGATTTCCTGACCCCCGCCGCGAAGCGGCAGAATCATTGTCCTTCGGACAGAAGCAAAAAGCCATCCGGTCCGCTCCCCCCAAAAAGTCCCGGGTTCCAAGGGCGATGGCCCTTGGCCGCCGGAGGCCACTTTCCCCCTTCAACCCAACACCGGCTCGGTATCCACCTTCGGCACCAACGCCCCTTCATCCTCAGCCCGCCGCACCCCCAGCAGTCTGCGCAACGTCGGCGTCAGCGCCACCAGCGCCACAGCACCGCCCGCGCAGATCGCGGCGTTCAAGGCCCAGAACGACGAGGGGGTCATCGTTTCGTACATCTGGCCCATGCGGCCGGTGATGAGGCTCGCGGCGGAGACCGAGAGTTGGTAGGTGCCGACGAGCGAGCCGCGCCATTGGGCGGGGGCGCGGGTGGCGTAGAGCGAGAGCGCGGTGGGGGTGAAGTACATCGCGCCGAAGTTCGAGACGACGTGGAACAGGATCGGCAGCATCAGCGGGGCTCGGCCGCCAGAGTCTCCCGACATGCCTGCCAGCAGCGGCCCGGCGGAGAGGATCAGCACGCCGGCGGCGAAGATCAGCGCGCCGGTGGACATCTTGCCGAAGGTATCGGGCTCGCGGCCGCGTCTGGCCTGGCGCGCCCAGATCCATACGACGAGCGGGATGAACAGCGCGGGGGCAAGGCCGTCGAGCGATTGCATCCACGGCACGGGCACCTGGAAGCTGCCCATTTTCATCTGCACGTGATCGCGCAGCCAGATGTTGTAGACGTTCCAGATCTGCGCCTGCGCGATCCAGAAGCTGACCGCGATCGGCCAGACCAGCAGGAGTCCCAACACTGCGCGACGTTCGTCGGGGGTGAGCGGGGTGCGCTTGGCCGCCGGGCCTCGCACCGATTGCGCTTTGGGCAGGTAGCGCTGGCCGAAGGTATAGACCATGAGCCCGATCAGCATCCCGAACCCGGCCACCGCGAAGCCCGCGTGCCAGCCGTAGATTGCTGCCACCGCGCCCGAGACGATCGGCGCGATGAATGCGCCGGTGTTGATGCCGAGGTAGTAGTACTGGAACGCGGTGGTCTCGCGCCGGTCTCCGTCGGGGTAGAGCGACTTGACTTGCGCGGGCAGGTTGCCGCGCAGCAGCCCCGCGCCCAGCACCAGCAACAGCAGGCCAAGCAGGAAGCTGCGATCGAACGCGAACGAGAAATGCCCCAGCGTCATCAGCAGCGCGCCTGCGGAAACCGCGGCGCGGCGGCCGATGAAGCGGTCTGCGATCCAGCCGCCCAGCAGCGGCATCGCGGCGATCCCTGCGTAGTAGAGCCCGAAGGTCTGCGTCGCCAGCGCCTGGTTGGAGAGGTGGCCGAACGCGCCCTCGACCGCGTGGCGATAGGCGGCGAAGCCCCAGATCGTCGCCACGCGGTCGGGCGCGATCAGCAGGTCGCCGGTCATGTAAAGCACCAGCATCGCCAGCATGCCGTGGAACGAAATGCGGTCCCACAACTCGGTGCCGGCGAGCACCCACAGGCCTTTCGGCTGGCCGAACAAGTCTGTGCGGGTGGCTGCGACCATGATTGCTCCTGCTTCGGGCGGAAACGGAGAGACTGCCCGGCTGCTGCCCGGCTTGCAATGGCCCCGTTGGACAGGATAGGCAGGCACCATGTCAACGCCGCCAGATGATCGCCCGACCTACCGCCTGCTCACCGGCAAGGACGATCGCGCGTTCTGCGAACGGGTGTCCGAGGCTTTGGCGCAGGGCTGGCGGCTTTATGGATCGCCGACGTTGGCGTGGGATACCGAGAACAACTGCATGAAGGCCGCGCAGGCGGTGATGTGGCCCGACGATTGATCGTTGCTAGGCCGATGCAAGCCGCTTGCGCAGCAGCGGGGCGAGCGCGAACAGCAGGATTCCGGTGCCGCCGACCAAGCCTGCATTGATCGCCCAGAAGGCCTCGGGGCTGACCCGCTCGTACAGTCCGCCCATCCGGCCTGAAATCAGGCTGGCTGCCGAGACTGCGAGACTGGCCAACCCGAGCATCGTCCCGCGCCAGTGTTCGGGCGCGTTGCCGGCGTAAAGCCCGGTCTCGACCGGCGCGAACAGCACCCAGCCGAGGTTCGAGGCGATGTGGAACGCCAGCGCCCAGCCGAGCGCGGCCTTTCCGCCCGATCCCATCGCCGCGCCGGTCGCCAGCAGCAGGCACGCTCCCGCGAACACCAGGCAGCCCAGCGCCATGCGGTTCAGCGTATGCGTCCCCCGCTCGCCGAACCCGATCACCAGTGGCGCGATCAGCAGCGGCGCCAGGCTGTCGAGCGAGGCCAGCCACGGCACCGGCACCTCGAACCCGCCCACCATCCGATCGAGATGATCGCGCGCCCACAAGTTATACAGGTTCCACACCTGCGATTGCGCCACCCAGAACCCGATCATCAGCGGCCACAACGCGGCGAGCGCCCACAATCGGCCGCGTTCCTCGGAGGTCAGCGGAGCGGATGGCACATCGCTGCGGCGCCGCACCGGTTCGGGCGGCAAGTGGCGCGAGCCCAGCCGGTAGATCGCCAGCCCCACCAGCATCCCGAACCCCGCCAGCGCGAACCCCGCATGCCAGCCCCAGGTCCGCGCGAGCGTGCCGGTCAACAGCGGCGCGATCACTCCGCCGGCGTTGACCGCGATCATGTAGACCTGGAACGCATCGCCCGCGCGGGTGTCGCCGCTCGCGTAAAGCGCGCGGACTTGCGCGGTCATGTTGCCGCGGAACAGCCCGACGCCCACGACCAGCAGCGCCAGCGCGGGCAGGAACGTGCGATCGAACGCCAGCGCGAAATGGCCCATGGTCATCGCCAGCGCGCCCATGGTGACGGCGGTGCGGCGCCCGGTGAAGCGATCGCCGATCCACCCGCCCACCAGAGGCATCATCGTGACGGCCGCGATATAAAGCCCGAAGATCTGCGCGGCCAATGCCTGCGGGGACAGCGGCCCGGTCAACCCTTCGATCGCGGCCCGCGCGGTGCCCAGCCCGGCAACGTGCCCGATCCGGCCGGGCAGCAGCAGTTCGCCCGCCATGTACAGCACCAGCAGCGCCTGCATGCCCTTGAACGAGATGCGGTCCCACAGTTCGGTGCCCGCGAGCACCCACAGGCCGGGGGGATGGTCGCGCAAGCGGCGGACGGGTGCGGTCGAAGCATTCACCCTCGCGTTGTGTCACGCGAGGGTGAATGTGCAAGGTTCAAGCGCTGGCTGGCAACCCGACCGGCTCGGCAGGGGCGGGCGTCGTCACCTTGGCGAACGTTTCGGCATAACGCGGGTGCTCGGTGCGCATCGCCTTGTCCCACCACGTGAAGTACAGCCCGTAGTTGTGGTTGAACCCGCCCGCATGGTGCAGATCGTGGTGCGTGGTGGTGTTGATCCAGCGCGTCAGCGGGGTGGATAGCCACCAGCGCGGGCTCAGTTCATACCCGGCGTGGCCCATGCCGTTTCGCAGCACCTGGAACAGCATGAACGTAAGGAATGTCAGCGGTGGCGTGGTCACGAACACCAGCCACAGGAACACGAACAGTGCGTTGATCGCAGCCTCGCCCACCGAAAAGCTGTAGATCGCAAACGGCGTCGGCGTGACCGAACGGTGGTGCGCAAGATGAAAGCGCCGGTACAGCGCCGGATGGTGCAGCGCGCGATGCGTCCAGTAGAACCAGCCGTCGTGCAGCACGATCATCGTCACCAGCAGCGCGATGGTTTTGACCCACCCGCCGTTGCGCGCGATCGGGTGGAGCACGCCCGCCTTCATCAACGCCACCACGATCAGCGAGATCACCGCATAGACCATGCAACTGCGCACCGATTGCAGGAACTCGCGGCGTATGTCGGCCGCAGTAGCCTGCCGCTTTTGCAGCTTGCGGCTGGCCAGCCGGGTCCGCGCCATCACCCACACCACCGCGCCGATCAGCAGGGCAGCGCCGATATAGCGGGTGAAGTCGAACTGGAACGAACGCAGCAGCACCATGCCGGCGAAAGTCAGGGGGTCGGCGGCGGCGGGATTCATAAGGTGTGCTCCGGCTTGGGATCGATGACCATGCCGTGCCGTGTCGGCGACGGTTCAGCCCAGCGCATTCGCTTTTCGACTAGCCGATTCCGGAATCGACCAGCGACTTGGCCCGCCATTCGCTCGGCGTCATCCCCTCGGCCTCGCGGAAGGCGCGGTTGAACGGGCCGAGCGAGCCGAAGCCCGCGTCGATCGCGATCGTCAGGATCGGCACCTCGCGCTGCGCCGCATCGGCCAGCGCGGCCTTCACTTCGGCCAGCCGGTACGTGTTGAGGAAGGCGGTGAAGTTGCGGAACCCCAGTTCGCCGTTGATCGCGCGGCGCACGCGGTATTCGGGCTCGACCAGCAATTGCGCCAGCGCGGTGAGCGAGAAACCCTCGGCGCGATAGGCGCGATCGTGGCCCATCACGTGGCGCAGCCGTGCGGTGAGCGGAGATTCGGCGGGGGTGGGTTTGGGTTCGTCGACTGGCCCCCCCGCGCGCGACAGCGCGAAAAATCCTTGCGGGCGAGGCAGGGCAAACAGTTCGGGTGACCGCGTGGCGTGGAGCCCCAGCACGGCCGTCAGGATCACGACGAAGATCGCCACTTGCGTCGGCATCCGCGCCAGGGGCATCAGGTTGCCCACCACGCGGCCGGCTTCGAGCAGGTTGACCCACAGCACGAAGCCGCCGATCGCGAGGATCAGAGCCAGCCGGAACGCGCGGCGCGGCTCGACCAGATCGCTCGCGCGCCCGCGCCACGCCACCCACATGCCCGCCAGGCCAAACCCGACCATGCCCACGCGCACCAGGCTCCAGATCACGATCGAGACGTGGCCCGTCGTCGCGATCAGCGTGACTTGTGCCAGTGGCAACAGCGCAAATCCGCCGATCAGCGCCCAATTGCGCGTGCCGACGCGGTTGCGATCATCGAACCACAACCGCGCGAACAACCAGAACAGCGGCGGCGCCATCACCGAGGCGACATCGCACACCAGCGCCGCCAGCGTATCGCGCGCGGTGGCGAGCAGCAGCCCGGCGAGGATGTATGCGCCGATCGCCGCCGCCATCGCCACTGCCGCGCGAGCGGCCGGGACGCGGGCGTGATCGCGTAGGAGGACGAGGGACCAAAGCGCGAGAAGCGCGAGCGTGCCGCCGCGGGCGAGGAGGTCGAGGGTGGGGAAGGGGGTCATATCAGGCTAGCAAAGGTACTGTGGTCTGCGAATTGCCATGCTAGAAGCCCAAATTGCAAACTCTTACTTCACGCTGGGGGATTGGAAATTGGGGCTACTTGTAAAGGGTTGCTTGCCGATCATCATTGTCGCGCTTCTTGTGTTGGTGGTCTCAGCCTTCTTGGGTTCAACGACTCGGACCGCACCGCTGGGCGTCCCTGTCAGTTCACTGGCGCGGCGTGATCGGCCTACCGGAATAGAGGAGAACGCGGCTGATCCATATACACAAGCTGAGTATCCGCAGACGATTAAGCAGTTTGGATCGGTTATAGCGAAAATCAACGACGAACGCCGTAAGGCGGCGGGCATTGCAGCAACGTACGCGGCGTGTGATCGAGTTTCAAATGTCCAAATATCTCAGAAATCTAGCAAGAAACGTCGCCGATATTGGGCTGATTGCTCAAACATGACTCGGGTTTACCTCGATGCGGATTCAGTTTCGCGGGGCGATGCTGTGACACTGCAAACTCAGGCAGACATGGAGATTACCGGGCTGAAAGAATGGTAGCGGTTGGTTTGGTCTGCACTTCGCGGTCTCGGTTGATGACCTACCGTGGATCAGCGAAACAATGAGCCCCTCTCCTTCAGGGGAGGGGTTGAGGTAGGGCGTTTCCGGCAATTCGAGTGCCTGCCTTCACGCCCCCACCCCTCGATCCCTTCCCCTGAAGGGACGGGGAAGGGGCGTCACCCCACAACCTCATCCTGCTCGTTTGCCTGCCGCGCCCACATCTCGGCATAAAGCCCATCGCGCCGCAGCAGTTCGGCATGGCTGCCCGCTTCCGCCAGTCGTCCCTGATCCAGCACCAGAATCCGGTCCGAATCCGCGATTGTCGAAAGCCGGTGCGCGATCGATAGCGTGGTGCGGTTCGAGGCGACGGCGCGCATCGTGCCGAGGATTTCCTGTTCGGTGCGGGTGTCGAGCGCGCTGGTGGCTTCGTCGAACAGCAGGATCGGCGGGTTTTTCACCAAAGTGCGCGCGATCGCGACGCGCTGCTTCTCGCCGCCGGACAGCTTCAACCCGCGCTCGCCCACTTCGGTGTCTAGCCCGTGCGGCAAGCGGTTGATGAATTCCGCGATCGCCGCGCCGCGCGTGGCGGCTTCGACGTCGAGCATCGTTGCGCCGTCGCGGCCATAGGCGATGTTGTAGCCGATCGTGTCGTTGAACAGCACCGAATCCTGCGGGACAATGCCGATCGCGGCGCGCAACGACGCCTGTGTCACGGTGCGGATGTCCTGCCCGTCGATCAGGATGCGGCCGCGCCAGGGGTCGTAGAAGCGGAACATCAGGCGGGCGATCGTCGATTTGCCCGCCCCCGATGGGCCGACCAGCGCGACGCGGGTGCCGGCTTCGACCTCGAACGACAGGCCGTGGAGGATCGTGCGGTCCTCGTCGTAGCCGAACCACACGTCCTCGAACGCGATCGACGGCTTGCGGATCACCAGCGCGGGGGCGCCGGGGGTGTCCTGCACTTCGACATTGGTGTCCATCAGCGCGAACATCGCCGCCATGTCGATCAGACCCTGGCGGATCGTGCGATAGACCATGCCGAGCATGTCGAGCGGGCGGAAAAGCTGGGTGAGGTAGGTGTTGACGAACACCAGGTCACCCACCGTCAGCCGGCCTTGCGACCAGCCATAGACGGTGTAGCCCATCGCGCCGGCCATCAGCAGGTTGACGATCAGCGCCTGCACCATATTGAGCAGGCCGAGGCTGTTCTCGCTCTTCACCGCGGCTTCGGCGTAGGAGCGCGTGGCTTGCGCATAGCGCGCCTGCTCGCGATCCTCGGCGCAGAAGTATTTGACCGTCTCGTAGTTGAGCAACGAATCGACTGCGCGGCTGAGTGCCTGCCCGTCGAGCCGGTTCATCTTTTCGCGCAAATGCGTGCGCCACTCGGTGATCGTGCGCGTGGCGATGATATAGGCGACCACCGCAGCGCTGGTTGCGATCACCAGGCCCCAGCCGAAGTTGATGTAGAAGATGATCGTCACCGCGGTCAGTTCGATCACGGTGGGGGCGATGTTGAACAGCAGGAAATAGAGCATCGTATCGATGCTCTTGGTGCCGCGCTCGATCACCTTGGTGACTTCGCCGGTGCGGCGGGCGAGGTGGAAGCGCAGCGAAAGGCGGTGGAGCCGGGCGAACACGTCCTCGGCGAGGGCGCGGGTGGCGTCCTGGCCGACGCGTTCGAACACGATGTTGCGAAGGTTGTCGAACATCACGCCGGCAAAGCGGCCGCCCGCGTAAGCCAGCACGAAGGCGAGCGCGAGGGTGTAGAGCGAGTGGTCGCCGGCGATGGCGCCGGTCTTTGTCATCGCGTCGATCGCACGCTTGTAGAGATAGGGCAGCGCCAGCGTGGTTGCCTTGGCGCAAAGCACCATGACCATCGCGCCGACGATCCGCCAGCGCAGGCCCGCATTGTCGCGCGGCCAGAGGTAGGGGAGGAATCGCTTGAGCGTCTGCCAACCCCGCCCGTTTTCCAGGGCGCGGCGGGCATCGGGCGAGTTCACGGCTGTATCGGGT
>NZ_JANXWG010000131.1 GCF_025351285.1 Novosphingobium sp. | reverse complement strand
AGCGGCACGGCAAGGATAGCCGACACCCGGAAACGGCGCGTGAAATCTACGAGCTCCGGATTGGGCGCATCATCGAGCGATGGCGCTTCGGGTTCGAGTGCCATGCCGCAAATCGGACAGGTTGCCGGACCTTCCTGCCGGATTTGTGGGTGCATCGGACAGGTCCAGATCGCACCCTCCGCAGCGGGCGCGACCGCACGCGGCATGTCGGTCAGATAACGCGCCGGATCGGCGACGAACTTCGTCCGGCACCCAGCCGAGCAGAAATGATACTCGTGTCCATCGTGCGTCGCGTGATGCGCCGTCTTTGCGGGATCGACGGTCATACCGCAGACAGGATCACGCTCCGGCGATGGACCCGCTGTCTCAGGATGCACTTTTTCGTGATCGTGCTCGTGCGCGGCGATGGTCATTGCAACTCCTTTGCGTCGCCTAGCGCGACATCGGCGGCGCAAGAGTGCCGAGCCACGCGACCAAGCCAAGGATTGCGATGGCAGCGCCTGTTTCGAGCATCAGGCTTTTACGCAACGCACGACGCGCGCCATCGGCGTTATCTCGGCCGATTTTGCCAAGCGCGGGCGTCAGCCGGAACCGGTTGGTTGCGGCAAGGCCAAGCATCGCAGCGAACAGGGCAAGTTTGAGCAACAGCAGTTGCCCGTAGAATGTGGACAGCAGGCTGCCGAGCTTCGACCATCCGACGATGTAAAACCCGTTAACCAGCCCGCTGCCAACGACCGCCGCCACGATGACACTTCCGGCAGACGCGAATCTGTCGAGAGCGCGGTGTGTCTCTGCTTGACCGCTGTTTGCCCACAACAATGCGCTTAGCCCGACGAGCGCGCCGAGCCAAGCGCCCGCCGAAAGCAGATGCAAGAGATCGCCGATTAACTGGACGGTTCCCGCATTACCCTCGCCGGCCGCTCCATGTCCCGTCCAAGCCAATGAACCCAGTGCAATGGCACCAAACGACGCAATGACAGCGGGACGACGCAGGGCAACAAGACCGATCGCCAGCAACGCCAGTGCACCCATCCGAACGGCCCAGGCCATGCCCATCGGCGTTGCGGAAATCATTGCCGAGATCGATGCACGATCGACATCGAGGATAGGAACCCCCGCCATCGATGCGGTCATCGCGGCAATGGCGGCAGCCGATAGTGCCATGCCGACTATTGCCAATCCGATCAGGATTGGACGCTGGACCGCGACGCTATCGCGCCCCTCCGGCGTGTAGAGCGCAAACAGCGGCAGTCCGAACAGCAGCATCAGGTCCGCGTAGAGCGCGAACCTGATGCCAATGTAGAGCGGATCATTCACCCGCTATTTGACCGAGAAGCTGAAACTGCCCTGCATCCGGTGCGTGTCCGCACCCGCCGCGTGCCATGCCACCTGATAGGTGCCGACAGAAAACGCGCGACCGGCGGTCAGCGTGAGCGTCTTGCCATCAGCACTCCAGCTTGGCTTGAGGCCCGACAGTTTCATCGGCTTGTGGTTGGCCATGCCCGGCATCGCAGTCATAACGACATCGGCGCCCGAGAACGTCGGTACGACCTTTTCGTTGAACGACATTGAGATAGTAGTCGGCTTCGCCACGTTCGCATTGGCAGCCGGGGTCGATGCGACGAGCTTTGTGTGGGCCTGAGCGGCGCTGCCGCTTGCGATCAGGGCGACGGCGATCAGGGCTTCACGAAAGCGAATGGTCATGGTGAACTCCTTGCTTGGTTCGCTATCAATACGCATCCGCCGTCACGACCCCTCAAATTTACCCGATGAGGGAAAACCGTAGGAGCGCCGTATGGTATGGATTGGGCGGAGGGTCTTATGAGCGAACTTGACGATTTGATGCGGCAACTGGGCCAAATGCCTGTGCCACCGCAGTTGGCAGTCCTCGACGGCGAGATGCTCGCGGATGTTGCGGTGTCGCGTGCGAGCGACCTTCGCCGTCCGATTGCATTTGCCAGTGTCTTTGCGTTGCTTTGCGGGGTCGCAGGTGCGGGACTTCCAACCGCGCCCGCAGCCGCGCGGTCCTCGCTAACGCCTTTCGCTGTTGCTTCGCCGCTTATGCCTTCAACGCTGCTCGGGCGTGCGCCGTGACCAATACCCGACGCACTGCCGCAATCGCAATCATTGCGTTTCTGGCCGCCATTGCCGGGGTCTTCGTTGGGCGGGCGGTTCTTCCCGAACCCTCGCATACGGGGGCCGAACTTCATGCGCTATTGCATGACAAGCTGACGCTCGATGCCAACCAGCACGCCAAGCTCGACGCGCTCGAAGCGGACTTTGCCGTGCGCCGCAAGGCGCTCGAACTGGAATTGCGCGCCGACAACGCAAGGCTCGCCGAGGCGATCCAGGCCGAGCATGGGAATGGCCCGCGTGTCGCGGCTGCGGTCGACGCCTGCCATATGACGATGGGGCAGTTGCAGAAGGCGACGCTCGAACATGTCTTCGCGATGCGGTCGCTGTTGAAAGCCGACCAGACGGCGGTGTTCGATCAGGCCGTGGTCAAGGCGCTGACAGCCGACGCACGGTGACGCTTGCGCTCGACGATGCGTCCGATGGCGCACTGGCGGCGCTGGCGCGTAGCGGCACGCAGGCTGCCTATCGCAAATTGACCGAACGCCACCGTGAGGCCGTCTATCGACTTGTTCGCAGTGCGATGGGGGAAGCCGACGAAGCACTCGACGTGACGCAGGAGACCTTCGTTTCCGCGTTTGGCGCGCTCGACCGTTACGATCCGGCGCGACCGTTCCGGGCCTGGATTGCGCGCATCGCGCTGAACAAGGCGCGCGACTGGGGACGACGACGGGCGGTGCGGCGCATGTTCAACCTTGGAATGCCCGACCATGCCGCGCAAACCGTGCCTGACGAAGCTGTGGGGGCCGACCGAGCCGCCGAGGACCGACAGGCACTTAACCGCGTTGCAGCGGCGATTGCACAATTGCCCGCACGGCTCAAGGAAGCTCTGTTGCTCCGAACGATCGAAGGCATGTCGCAAGCGGAAGTCGCGGCCACGCTCGGCGTGAGCGAAAAGACAGTCGAGACGCGACTTTACCGCGCGCGTCAGAAATTGACCGAAGCGATGAGGGAAGACGCGCCGCGCCGCGTATAACGGGCATGGCCAGCAACGAACTTAATCTCCTCGACCGACGATCACTCTTGCGCGGCGGCGCGCTCGTTGGCGGCACCGCTGCACTGGCAACGTGGTTTCCGGCCTGGGCGCAGCCGGTATCGACTGGAATCGTCGCGCCACTGCCGACCGTAACCGGGCCCGACGTGAGCCTGCGGATCGCGCGACAGACGATGCGGATCGACGGCAAGCCGTTCCGCGCCATCGGGCTGAACGGCACGGTTCCTGGGCCGCTGATCCGGCTGCTGCAGGGCCAGAAGGTCAAGCTGTCGGTCACGAACGATCTCGATGAAGATTCGTCGGTGCACTGGCACGGGCTGCTGGTTCCGTTCCAATATGACGGTGTGCCGGGTGTGAGCTTTCCCGGCATCAAGCCGCGCTCGACGTTCCTGTACGAGTTCCCGGTCAATCAGGCCGGCACCTACTGGTATCACAGCCATTCGGGATTGCAGGAGCAGGAGGGGCTTTACGGGCCGATCGTGATCGACCCCGAGGGCACTGACCCGATCGCGTCCGACCGCGAGCATGTTATTGTCCTGTCCGATCACAGTCCGCTTTCGCCCGAAGCAATCTTCCGCAACATGAAGGTCGATCCGGGCCACTTCAACATGCAGCGCCAGACGCTTGGCGGGCTGCTTGCCGGACGCGACCAGCCGCTCAAGGACCGCATCGACTGGGGCAAGATGCGGATGGACCCGACCGACATCGCCGACGCGAACGGATCGACCTACCGCTTCCTCGTCAACGGCCATGGCCCGCGCGACAACTGGACCGCGCTTTTTAAGCCCGGCGAGCGCGTTCGCCTCCGCATCATCAATGCGTCGGCGATGACGTTCTTCAATGTCCGTGTTCCCGGCCTTCGCATGACCGTCGTGCAGGCCGATGGCCTAAACGTCCGGCCTGTCGAGATCGACGAATTTCAGATTGGTGTCGCCGAAACTTACGACGTCATCGTCACGCCGACCGATGACCGTGCCTATACCTTCGTCGGCGAGGCCACCGACCGTTCGGGCATGGCGCGTGCGACACTCGCGCCGCGTGCGGGAATGGCCGCCGAAGTGCCGCCGCTTCGCAAGCGCCCGCTTGCGACCATGACCGACATGGGCATGAGCGACATGAGCGGCATGGACATGTCGGGCGGCTCGATGGCCGGGATGGATCACGCTGCGATGGGGCATGGTGCCGCGACGATGGACATGTCTGCGCCTGCTCCCGCGCCGGACGCGGCGATGCCCGAGATGGACATGTCAGGGGCCGCGCCTGCCACTGACGGAATGGCTGGCATGGATCACGACGGCATGGCCGGAATGGATATGTCGTCAATGAAGATGCGTGATTTCTCGGTCGCACCGCAGGTCGAGCGCAATCCTGGTGTCCAGACGATTTCGCCGATGCCGATGGACCGCACCGGCGAACCCGGTCAGGGGCTAGAAGACGTCGGCCACAAAGTGCTGACCTATCGCGACCTCGTATCGATCGACCGCAATCCCGACGTCCGCGCACCAGACCGTTCGCTCGACATCCACCTGACCGGCAACATGGAGCGCTTCATGTGGTCATTCGACGGCGTGAAGATGTCCGACCACCACGCGCCGATCCCCTTCATCGAGGGCGAGCGCGTGCGCGTGAATTTGATCAACGATTCGATGATGAGCCACCCGATCCACTTGCACGGCCATTTCTTCGAGCTGGTGACGGGACACGGCGACCATGCGCCGCGCAAGCATACCGTAATCGTGCAGCCGGGCGGCAAGGCGACATTCGACCTAACCGCCGACGCGCTCGGTGATTGGGCGTTCCATTGCCATCTGCTTTATCACATGCACGCGGGCATGATGCGCGTGGTCAGCGTGCGCCCGCGCGGAGCGGCAGCATGAAGCGTGTCGTCGGCATTTTCGTCGCCGCGTCGTTCTGGGTAAGCGCACCCGCGTTCGCGCAAGGCATGGCCGGAATGGATCATGGTTCGATGCCGGGCATGAAGATGCGCGCCGCGAAACCCGCCGCCAAACCTCGCAAGCCAGTGGCACCAGGGCCGAAGGCAAAACCGATAAAGCGGGTAACGCGCGCACCGGGGAAGCCATTGGCACCAAACCCACCGCCTGCCAGCGAGATGTCCAGGATGGATAATTCCACGATGCCGGGCATGGACATGTCAGGTGACAAACCAAACACCACGCCGCCGCCGATGGCCGGCATGGTGATGGATCACGGCACGATGAGCGATGTGTCAAAGAGCGGAACCGATCTTCCCGCAGGCAACGCCCCCGCGCCAGCACCGCCCACCGATCATTATGCGACACGGATATTTCCCGCCGCCGACATCGATCGGTCACACCGGCAGATGATGAACGAGAGCGGCGCGCAGACCTTTGGCTTCGTCATGTTCAACCTTGCCGAATACCAGCCGCGTCGCGGACGCGACGGGTTCCGATGGGACGGCGAGGGCTGGTATGGCGGCGACATCAATCGACTAACCATCAAGACCGAAGGCGAAGGCAGGTTCGGTGAGGGCACCGAGGAAGCCGAAGTGCAGGCGCTCTACAGCCGTGCGATCGATCCCTATTTCAACGCGCAGGTCGGCGTGCGGCAGGATCTCGGACGCGGTGCGCGGCGCACCTATGCGACCGTCGGATTCGAGGGCCTTGCGCCTTATTGGTTCGAAGTCGAGGGCGCTTTGTTCCTGTCCGACAAGGGCGATGTGCTCGGCCGGCTCGAAGGCTATTACGACCAGCGCCTTACCCAGCGGCTGATCTTGCAGCCGCGTGTCGAGCTGAACCTTGCCGCCCAGGATGTGCCGACGAGCCGGATCGGCGCAGGTCTTTCGACCGCCGAAGTCGGGCTGCGCCTGCGCTACGAAATCAAGCGCCAATTTGCGCCCTATGTCGGCGTGTCGTGGGAGCGGAAGGTCGGACAGACCGGCCGCTACGCGCGCGCCGACGGCGAGAACCCGACGAGCGCCGGCCTCGTCGCGGGCATCAGGTTCTGGTTTTGACATTACCTCGTTGCCGCGCGGGCTCCATGTCGCACTTCGACGGGTTCCGACAGGCGGGGGCTAACGCTACGAAGGATTACCGATGAAGCTGAATGCAACAATGGCCACACTGGCAACCCTGGCCCTCACCAGCCCCGCACTCGCACATCAGCACAAGCCGATGAAGCCCGGTATGGCTGGGATGGACCACGGCATGATGATGAACGACCCGTCGAACCCCTATGCCAAGTCCGAAATGGACATGCATATGCGGATGATGGCCGCGAAAGCCGGCGACGTTTCGGAGAAATGGACGCGCAAGATGATCGAGCATCATCGAGGTGCCATCGCGATGTCGCGCGTCGCGCTTGCTCAGGCATCCGATGCCGACACCAAGCGGATGGCGCAGATGACCATCGACATGCAGGAAAAGGACATCGCCGAGCTTCAGGGCTGGCTCCGCAGCCACGGCAAGCCCGCTCAGTAAGTGAGTTGAAGCGACTGCCCGTCGCGCTGCTGCGCGATGGGCAGGCCGTTTCAGAGGCTACTGCTGATTGGCGGCACTCGCCGATCAATAACGCCAGCCGTAGCCGTCGTCGCGCCGCTGCCAATCGTCGCGGCGATGCTCGCGGCGGTGATCGCGTGCGATCCGCGCATCGGCGCGGTCGTGATCATAGGCCAATTGGCGGTGGAGCTGACGATGCTCCCACGGGCTTAGGCCATAGTCGTGCGCGTCGGCATGTTCGTCGTCGAGCCGATCGTGCACATCGTCATGCCGTTGGTCGAGCCGGTCATGCTGCCAGTCGTGGCGGCTGTTGCGGTCGTTTTCGTGCGCCAGCGCTGGGGCTGCAAAGCCGAGCATCGCCACCGCAGCCAGCACTGTCATTGTTACGTTTCGCATATTGTCCTCCTCATCCGAGAAGCCAATCTGCGTTCCACTGATTGAACCGGCGCTTAGCCGCGCTTGCAGCGATTGTTCATCGCGCTGCTGCCGGTCAGGCCGCCGAAGACACTTCGATCGTAATATGAGACAGCGATCTGAACCGAGCTAGCTGTGTTCGGTAGAAGTCTGCGTTGCGCGCCTTGTCAGTCATGATCGACAGGATTGCACCAAGATGTCCTGGCCCGAGCCGCCACAAGTGCAGATCGGCAACCCGGTCGCCACCCGTTTCGATCATTTGCCTAATGTTGCCTGCCATCCGGCGATCGGGATTCATGTCAAGGAGGATAGCGCCAGTGTCGCGGACGAGGCCGTAGGACCAGCTAGCAATAACGCACGCGCCGACGATACCCGCCAAAGGGTCCATCCACAGCCAGCCGAACGCGCGCGCAAGCAACAGGCCGACGATCACGAGGACCGAAACGGCAGCGTCGGCAAAGACGTGGACGACGGCCGCGCGCATGTTGTTGTCGCGCTGTGCCGAGCCGTGCGCGTGTTCATGTTCTTCGAACGCGACCGAATGTGTCTCGTCGCCGACATGGAGGTGTGCTGTGAACTGATGCGGTTCCGGGATTTCCTCGGCCGACTCCAGATATGCGCCGCGATCGAGCAGCACGAACGACTGGCTCGCTCCATCAGGTCGTTCGGTCACGACGGAGACGGTTTGGCCTGCCAACGGCATACCATTCGCGCTGCTAACTCGGAAGCGCGGAGGCACGCCGTCTTCGAAGACTTCAAGGTTCAGCGTTCCAAGCCCAGTGGCAATGTGTCGCACCTCGGCATGATCTTCGCCCTCGTCGGCGTGGCTGCCCCCGTGCGAATGTCCATGATGATGATCGCCGCCGCTGCTGAGCAGCAATGCACTGACAACATTAACGCCAAGCCCGAGGAGCGCAATCGGGATCGCTTCGCTGAAGTGGATCGGGACCGGCTGAAATATTCGGCTCACCGATTCATAGCCGATCAACACTGCGATCATCGCGAGGATGATCGCACTGGTGAATCCCGCCAGGTCGCCGAACTTCCCGCTGCCGAAGGTGAATGCATCGTCAGATGCGTGCTTGCGGGCATAGGTGTAAGCGAGCGCTGCTAGCAGTAGAGCGCCCGCGTGGGTGCTCATGTGCAATCCGTCGGCGACCAGCGCGATCGACCCGAAAAACAGTCCACCGAAGATTTCGAGGACCATCATCGCCCCGCAAATCCAGATGACAAGCCACGTTTTGCGCGCGCTTTTGTCGTGGCCTTCGCCGAGGAAAACATGATCGTGGTGTGGCGCAGTAATGGTAGCTGACATCATAAAACTCACTTCAAATAAGTGCGAACGACCGCAAGCAGTTGCTCGGTCGCGGCGGCATCGAGCGCGCCCGGGAATTTTTCTCCATCGACAAGATGCGTGCGGACATGATCTTCGACGACCTCCGCCATCAGTCCGGTAACCGCACCACGAACGCCAGCGATCAGGTGCATCACCTTTGAGCACCCCGCTTCGCTTTCGAGCGCGCGCTCGATTCCCTCGACTTGCCCGCGTATCCGACGAACCCGCGCGAGCAAATTGAGCTTGTCATCGATTGTGTGCGACATCACAAGGCGTATGGCATAGGGGACCACCCCATAGCAAAGGGTTATCGATAGGCTCATTGCGAACCACGGCTCACTGCCATCGTCCAGATCGGCAGCCGCTGTCGATACCGACCTAACGACCACTACAGCGAGTGCCAATCAAGAACTGGCTCCGTTGAAGCCACCAATTTCGACCGGTAGCGCGCCGACTGAATCGAGGGCTGCACTCGAGATCCTCAGACAATCTAATGGCTTGCGGAACGGTTAGCGTAAGCAGTCCGGCTTATTGATGAACGAACGAGCGAATTCACGACGTCGGCGCTTTAAAGCGGCCGTGCCGGTTTCCCCAACAGTTCAGTCGTTCGTCAACGCCTAAGCGGACGGCAGCTATTGAGGTCGGTAGCGCGCCACTCGAATGATCGAAATGTTGGCGGGAACCGACGGGCGCTCGACGGGCCCCAAGTGTTAGATTTTAACCACTAGCTGCTGACGTTCGCGAATGGCGGACTGGCACCGGAGGTTGCCGGAACCGTATTGTTGTTCCTTCGCTGGCCGTTCGAGCGAAAGCGGCGAATATTTTAAACGCAGGGTTTTCCAGCATGGGCTGATATCGAGCCTTGATTTCAATGTCCCGCGATAAAACGAGCGTCCTCCAGCGTTCAAAAAGTTCGCCGGAGCCTAAAAAACTTCTGCACAGTTCCTGCACAGGTCAAAAATGATAAATTTTTATCAGCATAAACAGTAACTTATAAATAAACTGTATAATGGTCGGGGAGATAGGATTCGAACCTACGACCCTCTGGTCCCAAACCAGATGCGCTACCAGGCTGCGCTACTCCCCGACTGGCCGTGGCCCTTAGGTTTCATGCGGTTGGGACGCAAGCGGAAAGGACTCATGCGTGGCAAGTAAGGGTGAACTATGGCGCGAACGCGTCGGGAGCGCCTTGCAAACACGCCGGCAGGTCGTTCGGGCTGTGTGCAGCAAGGGCAGCGGCGCCGAACGGTCATCCTTTTTGACTTAAAACGCCGTGCAGGTGCTAACGCGCGCAGGCGGGTCGTGATCCGCGTGCGCGCGCCTGGGTGTTCAGCCTGGCGCCGCAGCCAGTCGGGGAGGGGACGTTGATCGATCCGCGTGCGTTGAAGACGTTTCATGCCGTTTGCCAGGCAGGCTCGATCAGTGGCGGCGCGCGCCGTATCAATCTTTCGCAGCCCTCGGTTTCGTTGACAATCGCGAAGCTGGAACACGCCCTGGGCACGCCATTGCTGGAAAGAACGCGCACGGGTGTTGAGCCGACGCCGGCGGGTTCGCTGCTGCTGGCCCGGTGTGCCGCGCTGGAAACGCTGTTGCGCGACGCCGAGCGCGAAATCGATCTGGCCGGCGAGGGCATGGTCGGCCCCTTGCGGCTGGGTGGTACGCCCGGCGCGCTGGTCAGTCTGGTTCCCGCGGCGCTGCGCACGATGGAAGCGCAGGGGCGGCGCATCGCGGTGGATATTCTCGAACGGCCCGATCGCGAACTGGTCGAACTGCTCCGCCGCGGCGAGATTGAGATGGCTTGCGTGACGACCGAGATCGATCCGCCCGCCGACGGGGTGGAAGAAATCACGATCGCACGTGATTCTTATGCGTTGATTGTCGGACGGGCAAACGATGCGCTGCCCGATACGATTTCGCTTCACGATACCCGTCACCTCGGCTGGATCCTGCCCGAGGCGCAGGGGGCTTTTCGGCACCAGGTCGATGCGTTGTTCATATCCTCGGAGGTTCCGATCCCGCGCGGCGCGATCCGCTGCGATTCGCTGCTGACCACCAAGGCGCTGGTGCGCGACAGCGATCGGGTAACGATCCTGCCGACGACGGTGGCGTCGGCCGAGATTTCCATCGGGGTGCTGCGCGCCATTACCGTGAAGGAGGCCGCTTTCCAGCGCCGGGTCGGAATACGCAAATTGCGCGACGCCCGGCTGTCAGCGGTTGGCGAGGCGTTCTTGCGTATCTTGCAGGCCGGACCATAACTTCAAACTATACCCAATGTAAAATCTACTATTTTACACGATGGGTAGCGTAGTACAGTGCGTGACCGTCAAGGCACGCGAAATGGCGGGCCGGACAATGGGAGAGGGCCTTGGCCGACATCGTCATCCGCAACGTACAGATTTTCGACGGAGCCGGTGCGCCCTCGCAACCCGGTGCCGTGGCGATCACCGGCGATCGCATCAGCAGCTTGGCCTGGGGTGCCGACGCGCTGGCGGGTGAAACCGCGACCACGGTGATCGACGGGCAGGGCATGACGCTGATGCCCGGCATGGTCGAAGCGCACGGCCACCTGACCTGGGGCTCGTCGATCGAACAGGTCTACCACGCCTTCATGCTCCCGCCCGAAGAACTGAAGGTGGCCGCCTGGCGCAACGCGCGGGTGCTGCTCGAATCCGGATTCACCAGCCTTTATTCGGCCGGCGCCTTGGGTGACGGGATCGAGACAGAACTCGCCGCTGCGATCGATGCGGGCGAAACCCCCGGTCCGCGGATGTGGCCGTCCACGCTCGAACGCTCGCCCGAAGGCGACGACACCGGCAACATCTTCAACGGACGCGGGGCCACGGCAATGCGCGGCTTCGTCGATCACTGCCGCGACACCGGCGTGAAGATCGTCAAGCTGGTGATCTCGGGCGAAGACGCGCTCAAGCCCGGCTCCTCGCACGATGTGAACTATTCGGACGAAGAACTCGCCGCCGCGCAGGAAGCCGCCACGGCGAACGGCCAGTGGCTGTCCGCGCACGTCTACCACCCGCGTGCGATCGCGCTGGCGCTCGATCACGGGGTGCGGATGCTGTACCATTGCAGCTTCGCCGATCAGGCGAGCATCGATGCGATGGTTGCGCACAAGGACGCCATTTTCTACGCGCCGGGGCCCGGCGTCAGCGTCGCGGCGCTGGAGGCAAATCCGCCGCCGCATATCGACATGACGCACATGAAGGCCAGCGCGGCCGAACGGCTCGCGCTCGAAGCAAAGCTGGTCCCCGAATTGAAGCGGCGCGGCGTGCGCGTGCTGCCGGGCGGCGATTACGGCTTTCCGTTCAACCCCAACGGCACCAACGCGCGCGATCTCCAGCACTTCGTCACGCATTACAGCTTCACCCCGGCCGAGGCGCTGGTTTCGGCCACGAAGCTGGGCGGCGAACTGATGGACCTGCCGCTCGGCCAGGTGCGTGAGGGCTGGCTGGCGGACCTGCTGCTGCTCGATGGCGACCCGACCGCCGACGTTTCCATCATGGCCGATCGCAGCCGTCTGGCGATGATCATGAAAGGCGGCGTGCTCCACAAGACGCCCGCTTCGCTCGCGACCGCCTGACCGTCATGAACGATTTCGACGTCATCATCGTGGGCTGCGGCCCGGTCGGCGCGCTGGCTGCCAACCTGCTGGGCAAGCAGGGGCTGTCGGTGACCGTGCTTGAGCGCGAGGACACGCTCCACCCGCTGCCGCGCGCGGTCCATCTCGATCACGAGATGATGCGGCTGTTCCAGGGCGCCGGCGTGATCGACCGGATCGCGCCCCAGATGCGTGATACCGACGGGCATCTGCATGTCGGCGCCGATCACGGCGTGATCCGTTATATGGGCACCGTCGGCCAGCCGCGCCCGTTCGGCTGGGCCAACGACTATTTCTTCTACCAGCCCGAACTCGAAGCACATTTGCGCGCCGGGTTTGCCGATTGTGAACGCGTGTCATTGCGGCTCGGGGCCGAGTTCATCGGGCTTGAGCAGGACGGCGACGGCGTGAACGTGCGCTTCGCTCAAGGCGGGCACGAACACAGCCTGCGGTCGCGCTGGGTCATCGGGTGCGATGGTTCGCGCAGCGCGGTGCGCAAGGCGCTGGGGGTCGAACTCGATGATCTCGGTTTCGAGGAACCGTGGCTGGTGATCGACGCCGAAGTCGATGGTCCGGTGGCGTTTCCACCGATCTCGGGCGTGCCGGCGTCCGCCGATCTGCAGCGGCTGTCGGTGATGATGTGCGATCCGGCGCGCCCCGCAACCATCGTGCCCGGCCGGGGCAATCACCGCCGCTGGGAATTCATGCTGCTGCCCGGCGAGGACGATGCCGATATGATGGCGCCCGACGCCGTCCGCGCGCTGGTCGGCCCATGGATCGGCCACGCACCCCATACGCTCGTGCGCGCCGCGACGTACCGGTTTCATGGACTGGTGGCGGAACGCTGGCAGGTTGGCGCGGTGTTCCTGGCGGGCGATGCGGCGCACCAGACGCCGCCGTTCTTCGGCCAGGGCATGTGCCACGGGTTGCGCGATGTTGCCAACCTGGCGTGGAAGATGGCGGCCGTGGTCAACGATCATGCCGATCCGGCGCTGCTCGATACCTACCAGCCCGAGCGCGATCCCCACGTCCGCGCGGTGATCGGCGCCGCGGTCGCCGCCGGGCGCTATATCTGCGAACTGAACCCGGCCAAGGCCGCAACGCGCGATGCCGACATCCGCCTGGCGCAAGCCAGCCGCGATGGAGAGACCGCGCACGATCTGATCCCGCCGATCGGCGCGGGCGCGATCATGCCTGGAAGCCCGGCGGCGGGCGAGCGGTTCATCCAGCCGCGCGGGGCCGATGGGCGGTTGCTCGATGATCGGGTCGGTGGAGGCTGGCGGCTGTTCGTTCGGTCGGCCGCGATCGGCGGCGAGACCCGCGCCGTTACGCGGATCGATGCGGCCACGGTCGATGACGGCGATGCGATTATTGATTGGCTCGACCAGCGGGGTGTCGACGCGGTGCTGGTCCGGCCCGATCATTATGTCTTTGGAACCGCAAGCGGCACCGGTGCAGGCCTGTTGCATGGCCGTTGCGGTGCGCTTGCATTGACGGTGGAGGCCGCCGCGTGAAGCTTCGCAGCATCGAATTTGCCTTGCCCGACCCGGCTGCGGCTGCCGCGTTCATGATCGATGTCTGGGGCATGGCTCCAGCGGGCATGGTGGGTGGGACGCACTACCTGCGCGGGTCGGGGACCTTTCCATACCTCGTCGCGCTGGCACCCGCCGCTGACGAGTTCGTTCGCAGCACCACCTTCGTGTGCGATGACGCCGAACTGGCGGGCCTGCGCACCCGGATCGCGCACGCCGGCTGGCCCTGCCGCGATGTCATCTCGAATGACCTTGGCGGCGGCCAAGGGTTGATCGTCGAGCTGCCCGAGGGCGAAATCCTGCGCTTCCTGGCGGGAACGGCCGAAGTCGCACCGATCGAGGGCCGTGACCTGCCGGTCAAGCTTACCCACGTGGTGTTCAACTCGATCGACGCCGAAGCGAGCGGCCATGCGGTCGAGCAGGTGCTGGGTTTCCGCGTGTCGGACCGCACGAAGGGCATGGTGTTCGTGCGCTGCAACGACAGCCACCATTCAACCGCCTTTGCCCGCGCCGGGATCGCCAGCCTGAACCACGTCGCCTTCGAAATGGCCGACCTCGACGCGGTGATGCGCGGGATCGGGCGTATGCGCGATCACCGCCACGCCCCCGCCTGGGGACCGGGTCGGCATGGCCCGGGCGCCAACGTTTACGCCTACTACATCGCCCCATTCGGCCCGGTGATCGAATTCTCGACCGCGGTGGAAAAGGTCCCCGCCGATTACCGCACCGGCGAGCCCGACGACTGGACCTGGCCTCCCAACCGGATCGACCAGTGGGGCATTTCGGACAAGGATTTCGCAGGATTGCGCGCGGCCGAGGAGCGCTTCAAGTTCAAGCGGGAATGGGACGCGCAGGCGCCGGCCGGCTGACTTGCGCCAGAGAGGAATGACCACGATGACACGGTATTGCAGTTTCACGGACGCCGATGGCGTGGCGGGCTTCGGCCGGATCGAGGGCGATACAGTGATCGCGCTGACCAGCCCCGGCATACCCACGCTGCGTGCGGCGCTGGGTTTGGGCAAGCTCGCCGAACTGCCCGACGGCAAACGCCTGCCACTGGCCGCAGTGACCTTGCTGCCGCCGATCCCCGATCCTGCCAAGATCATCTGCGTTGGGCTCAACTACGCCACGCACGTTGCTGAAACCGGGCGCGAGCAGAAGGAGCATCCCGCGATCTTCACCCGCTGGGCCGATACATTGGTCGGCCACGAGCAGCCGATGGTCCGCCCCGCCGTCACCACGCGGTACGATTACGAGGGTGAGCTGGCGGTAGTGATCGGCAAGCCCTGCCACAAGGTCAAGGCGGCCGACGCGGCGGCTTATGTTGCGGGCTACAGCGTGTTCAACGACGGCACCGCGCGCGACTGGCAGCGGCACAACATCCAGTTCACGCCGGGCAAGAACTTTCCGGCCAGCGGCAGCTTCGGCCCCGCGCTGGTGCTTGCCGATGCAATCGCGGACCTTGCAGTACAGCGGGTGCAGACCCGCCTCAACGGCCAGCTCGTCCAGGACCAGCCGATCGGAGACCTGATCTGGGATATTCCCGCGATCATCGAATACGTTTCGGCATTCACCCCGCTGGCGCCGGGCGACGTCATCGCCACGGGCACGCCGGGCGGGGTCGGCGATAAGCGCACGCCGCCGCTTTACATGAAAGCGGGCGATCGCATCGAAGTTGCGATCGGCACGATCGGTACGCTGATTAATACCATCATCGACGAACAGTAAAAAACGAAGGGGAGGATAAGATCATGAAAAATTTCGGTAAAGCACGATCGGTTGTGCTGCTGTCTGGCCTTTGCCTGGCAGCTTTGGCGGCTCCGGCATTGGCGCAACAGGCGCCGCAAAGCGGAACGCCCGAGGCGAGCGACAACAGCGATGTGGCCCCCGCTGACATTGTCGTGACCGCCACGCGCCGGTCTGAACGATTGCAGGACGTGCCTATCGCGGTTTCGACGATCAGCGCCGATCAGATCGCCAAGGGCGGCTTCCAGAAACTGACCGACTTGCAGTACCAGTTTTCGGGCCTGCAATACGGCACTTCGCCCAACGATTCGGGCTTCCGCATGCGCGGCGTGGGATCGGCCGGCGGGTTTTCCAGCTCGTCCGAACAAAACGTCGGCACCGTGGTCGACAACGTGATCATCCCGTTCGGCAACCCGGTGCAGAGCCTGGGTGATCTCGAGCGTGTCGAAGTGCTGAAAGGCCCGCAAGGCACGCAATTCGGCAAAAACGCGTCTTCGGGCGTGGTCAATATCACCACTGCCAAGCCCAAGTTCGATGCGATCAGCGGCAAGGCCTTTGCATCGTATGGTGAACTCAACGAAGTCAACGCCAACGGCAGCATCAACCTGCCGCTGGCCTCGAACGCCGCGTTGGCGGTCTATGGCTATTATCGGCGCAACGATGGTTTCCTGCACGATGTGCCGCTTAACGTCGATTGGGGCGCTGAAAAAAGCTATGGCGCGCGCGCCAAGCTGCTGTGGGAGCCGACCAGCCAGCTTTCGATCTATGTGATCGGCGATTACTCGATCACCAAGGGCGTCGGGCCGGGCCAGTTGTGGTCGCTCAACCACTTGCCCTTCGATGTTGCGCAGAACCCGCTGATGGGCGTGCGCTTCGGCAACCTGGCGGCGCTGGGCATCACGCCGGGCTTCTACAACGACAAGTCGGCCGAGGAATATCCCGGCTTCACCCGCTCGATCGACTTCGGCGGCAGCCTCGAGGTGAATTACGCGCTGGCGGGCGGCTACAACCTCACCTCGATCACCGCGTACCGGCGGACCAACGATGGGCCCAACCAGTTCGCGATCGACGGCACCAGCTTCCCCGTCTTCACCGCCAACCAGGATGGCGTGCCGCAATCGTTCGCCTCGCAGGAATTGCGGCTGACTTCGCCCAAGAGCAGCGCGTTCGAATTCACCACTGGCGTCTATGGCTCGATCCGCAAAGTGGGCGACAACAGCCACTTCAGCCGTGCGCAACTGCGCCCCGCCACGCCGTTCCCGGCCGGCCCCGGCGGCAGCCAGTTGATCGTCGATATCTCGGGCGGGCAGAGCAACACCCAGACCCGTTCGGCTTCGGCCGCGGCGTTCGTCGACGGGCGTTTCCACGTCAACGAACAGCTCGCGCTGATCGGCGGCGCACGCTATCAGTATGACAAGGTCAATGCGCGGTTCTATTCGATCATCGATCCGGCCTTCGCGCCCGGCAGCTTCGGCGCCCAGGGGTTCGTCGCGCCTTACACGCCCACTGCGCTCAAATCGGGCCAGGTCAGCAAAAGCGGCTTCTCGGGCCGCGCCGGGCTTGAATACAAGGTCAACCGCGACATCCTGCTGTTCGCCACGGTAGCGCGCGGTTACCTCGGGCCGACGGTGGCGTTTTCGGGGCTGACCGGAACGCAAAGCTCGGTCAATCCGCAGACCGTGCGCGACGTGACGGTGGGCTTGAAGTCACAACTGTTCAACCGCGCCGTCACGTTCAACGCCAACGTGTTCTTCGACAAGTACAACAACTTGCAGACTTCGGTGTTCAACGGGGTCGAATTCCTGACGCAGAATGCCGGTGGCTTCCGCGCCAACGGCTTCGAGGCCGATGCTTCGTGGCGGGTCAGCAAGGCACTGAGCTTCCACGGCAGCTTCACCTATTCGGACACCAAATTCACCGATTACGTGACCGCATGCCCCAGCGTGGTGAAGTCCGGATACAAGTGCTTCCTTGGCTCCGATGGCGTGACATCGCTGGTCCAGGCGGCGGGCGAACCGCTGTCGGGCGCGCCCAAGACCAGCGCCACCTTCGGCGCCGACATCAAGCTGCCGATCAACGATACGCTTACGTTCGACTGGTCGGCCAACGCCTACTACCGCAGCCGCGTGCAGTATGATGTTGCCAACGCGCTGTCGTTCCAAAAGGGTTATGCCACGATCGGGCTGAACACCGGCATCGGTTCGGCCGATGGTCGCTGGCGGGTCGGCGTGTTCGCGCGCAACCTGCTCGACCAGCGCTTCCACGCCGCGGTTATCGGCCTGCCGTTTGCCGACGCCGGTGGCGAAGTCAACTGGAACACCCGTGAAGGCCGCCGTACCGTTGGCGGCAGCGTGCAGTTCAGCTTCTGACCATGCGCAGTGCGATCGCCGCGATGGGTACGGGCCTGGGGCCCGGCGTGCTCGATGCGTGCCGCGCGCTGTTCGACGATGAACAGCGCGCGCTCGCCGCGAGGCAGCCCGCAGCGGCGATCGACCTTGCTTACGGCGCCGCACCGCGCCAGCGGCTGGATATTTACGCATCGGCCGGTGCCCAAGGGCGGCCGGTGCTGGTTTTCGTCCATGGCGGAGGGTTCCTGAAGGGCGACAAGGGTTCGGACCACGCCTGGCCCAATGCCAGTGTCGGGCGGATGGCGGCATCGATGGGGCTGGTCGGCGCAGTGATCAACTACCGCCTCGCGCCCGAGCATCCTTGGCCGGCGGGGGCGGAGGACGTGGTTGCGGCGGTCGACTGGCTGCACGCCAACGTCGCTGCGTTCGGCGGGGATCCCGCGCAGTTTGTGCTGATGGGCACTTCGGCCGGCGCGGTGCACGTTTGCGGAGCGCTGGCCCACGATCCGGCGCTGGCAGTCCGGGTGCGCGGCGCGGTGCTGCTGTCGGGGCTTTATGGCTTCACCCCGCTCGATGAGCGAGACACGCTCTACTACGGCGATCCGGCGCTCTATCCCGCGCGGATGCCGCGTGCGGCGCTGGTCGAAACCACGCTGCCGCTGCTGGTCGCCTGCGCCCAGTTCGATCCGCCGCGGTTCCAGGCCGAATTTCTCGGACTGCTGACGGCGCGGCTCGAACGGCACGGCGCCATGCCACGGGCGCACTTTGCCGGCGGCCACAACCACTATTCAATGGCGATGCACCTCGGCACGGCGGACCGGGCGCTCGCCGCCGCTGTTGCCAGCTTTATCGCTGATTGCTGCGATTGATGGAGGGACCGATGTATCCACTCAACCAGAAGCAGCCCTGGCCGCGGCAACAGTGGTGGATCGCCGCCTGGTCGGGCGAGGTTTCGCGCGAACTGCTCGGACGCACGATCTTGGGCGAGCCGGTAATCCTCTATCGGACGGAGGATGGCACCCCGACTGCGCTTGCGGGCGTGTGCCCGCATCGCAGCTACCCGCTGGCGCAGGGCACGCTCGTCGGCGATGCGGTGCAATGCACTTATCACGGATTCACTTTCGACGCGGCCGGCGCTTGCGTGCGCGTTCCATCGCAGGCCAGCGTTCCCGATCGGAGCCGCTTGCGGCATTACCCTACGGTCGAGCGCGGCGGCACGGTGTGGATCTGGACGGGTGATCCCGACCGGTCCGACGCTGTCACCATTCCCGACGTTCTCGCGATGGGCATGGCTGCGCCCGGCTGGGCCAACGACATTTCGCCGATGGTGACGATCAGGGGCCGCTACACGCTTCTGATCGACAACCTGATGGACCTCAGTCACGCCAGCTTCATCCATGCCGACACCATTCCCGGCGCTGACTATATCGCAACAATTCCGGCAGAGCTGGTCGATGGCGCGGGCAGCCTTGCTGTCCGTCGCGTCGGCCGGATCCCGCCCAATCCGCTCACGCGCAAGCAGTTTCCGCTGCAAAACGGCGGTGTCGAACAGCATTTCGATGCCGAATACCATGCGCCGGCGCTGATCCGCACGGGCGGCGACATCCGCACCGAGGCCGGCGAGCCGCTCGGCACGCAGAACTTCATCCACGGCATCACGCCCGAAACCGCGCACAGCGTCCACTACTTCGTCGCCACCACGCGCGATTTCGCGATCGCGGACCCAGCACTGAGCGCCGGTAACCTCGCCATGGGCGATCGTATCCAGCCGCAGGACGTAGCTGCGATCGAAGCGGTCGAAGCGATGCTTCGATCGCTCGCCGCCGCGCCGACCGAAGTTTCGTGCCGCGCCGATACCGGCGCGCTCAAGGTGCGTCACCGGCTGGCGCGTCAGATTGCATCGGAGGACATGGCATGATCGATCGGCGAAGCCTGCTTGCTGCTGGCGCTCTCAGCGCTGCAATCGCCGCCGCGCCTGCGGTCTCCAAGGTTGCCGCGACCGGTCCACGCCGATTCCCCAAGGGATTCGTGTGGGGCGCGGCGACGGCGGGGCATCAGGTCGAAGGCAACAACGTCAACGCCGACAGTTGGTTGCTCGAGAATGTCCGGCCCACGGTTTATGCGCAACCATCGGGCGATGCCGCGAACAGCTTCGCCATGTGGCCGGCCGATCTCGATTGTGCGAAAGCGCTGGGCCTCAACGCCTATCGCTTCAGCCTCGAATGGGCGCGGATCGAGCCCGAGCCGGGCCAGTTTTCAGGTGCCATGCTCGATCACTACAAGGCCGTGATCGACGGCTGCCATACGCGCGGGCTGGCGCCAGTCGTCACCTTCAACCACTACACCACGCCGCGCTGGTTTGCGGCGCGCGGCGGCTGGACACATGCCGATGCGCCCGCGCTGTTCGCGCGGTTCTGCGATCGCGCGGCGCGGCACCTGGCGGGCGGGATGGCCTACGCCACCACGCTCAACGAACCCAACATCATGACCCTGCTGCGCGTAGTGCTGCCGCCGCCGGTGATCGCCGCACAGCACGCGATGCTGGCCGCCGCCGCAAAGGCCAGCGGAACAGCCAGCTTTGCCGCGGGAAATGCCATCGAGATCGATCAGGTCGACGCCGCCACGAAGCTGATGATCGCCGGGCACAAGGCCGGGCGCGCGGCGATCAAGGCGGCGCGCGGCAACCTGCCGGTGGGCCTGAGCCTGGCCATGTTCGACGATCAGGCCGCCGGCCCGCACAGCCAGCGTGATGCAATGCGCAGTCGGCTTTACGGGCCGTGGCTCGAAGCCGTGAAGGGTGACGATTTTCTCGGCGTGCAGAATTACGAGCGCAAGATCTGGGGGGCGGACGGCGCGCTGCCTGCGCCGGCCGGAGCCACGCTCAACTATTCGGGCAGCGAGGTCTACGCCGCTTCGCTTGGCGGCGCGGTGCGTTACGCTCACGCCGCGACCGGCCTGCCGATCTTTGTCACCGAGCATGGCGTCGGCACCGATGACGACGCGGTCCGCGCCGCATTGATCCCTGCGGCGCTGGCGGGCCTCCACGGCGTGATGGCCGAGGGCGTTCCGGTCATCGGTTACTGCCACTGGTCGCTGATCGACAACTTCGAGTGGATCTTCGGCTTCAAGGTCCATTTCGGGCTGCACCGCGTCGATCCGGTCACATTTGCTCGCAGCCCCAAGCCAAGCGCCGCCACTTACGCAGCGATTGTGCGGGCCAACGCAGTCTGACGCCGACCTGTATCCCGAATTCCGGAACCCTGGCGTGCGAGTGATCGCAGTGGCGCCCCGTTGAGGCCGAAACCGGCCTGATCGATACCGCGCAACGCCCTCGACAAATCCTGCGATCATCACGAATGGAAAAGACGACTACCCTTGACCAAGTGAACGTTATCATTTAGGGGAACGTTCACAATCAGCGATCTCGAACAATGGATCGTGCAGAATCGGGGAGGGGAATCGAAAATGAAGGCACCGCGCACGCTCGCTTTTGGCCAGCTCATGTTGAGTGTTTCGGCCGTTGCACTGACCATCGGCATGCAGCCGGCTTTCGCGCAGAACGCCGCACCCGAAGCGCGCGCCAACCCTGACGAAATCGTCGTATCGGGCATCCGCGCCAGCCTGGCGAAATCGCTCGATCTCAAGCGCGACGGGCAAGGCGTTGTCGATGCCATTTCCGCCGAAGACATCGGCAAGTTCCCCGACACCAACCTGGCCGAATCGCTCCAGCGCATCACCGGCGTGTCGATCGACCGCAGCAATGGCGAAGGATCGACCGTTACCGTTCGCGGCTTCGGCCCCGATTTCAACCTGGTCCTGCTGAACGGCCGCCAGATGCCGGCGTCAAGCCTTGGCAGCGGCGTGCCGGCCTCGCGCAGCTTCGATTTCGGCAATCTGGCTTCAGAGGGCGTCGCGTCGGTCGAAGTCTACAAGTCGGGCCGCGCATCGCTGCCGACGGGCGGCATCGGCTCGGTCATCAACATCAAGACCCCGCGCCCGCTCGATCGACCGGGCTTCAAGGGCAGCATCGGCGTCAAGGCCGTGTACGACACCTCGCGCTTCGAAGGCAGCAAGGTTTCTCCCGAAGTTTCGGGCATCATCAGCGACACCTTTGCAGACAACCGGATCGGCGTCCTGGCCACCGGTTCGTACCAGCGCCGCCGGTCGAGCCAGGCACAGTTCAACGCCGGCTGGCGCGAAGGTTATCTGGGCAGCGAGAACAACTGGGGTTCGCTCGCCATGCCGGGTGATCCGCGTTACGCCAACATCACCAATCGCCCGAAGGCGACCGACGTCTATCAGGTTCCGCAGAATGCCGGTTACGACCTGACCGACACCGATCGCGAGCGGATCAACGGCCAGTTGGTGTTGCAGGTCAAGCCGACCGACAACCTGTCGGCAACGGTTGACTACACGTTCTCGCAGAACACCGTAAACGCCCGCACCAACAGCATCGGCATCTGGTTCAACCACAACGACACCACCAGCAGTTGGACCAACGGTCCTGCGGCGGGCCCGAACTTCTATGCCGAAAATTTCGCTCAGGCCGAAGGCAAGGATCTGGCCATCACCGGTGCGGTCGCGGCCAACCGGTCGATCAACAAGTCGATCGGCGGCAATCTCGACTGGAAGGGACCGGGCGGCCTGCGCCTGACCCTCGACGGCCATCATTCGACCGCCGAGAGCAAGCCGACGAGCCCTTACGGCAGCAACATCGCAGTCGGCAGCGCGATCTATGGCATCAAGAACCAGCGGGTCGACTTCACCACGGCTCTGCCCGTCATTTCGGTGGCGATGTATCCGGGTTCGGAAATCGCCGCATCGAACATTCGTCCGGCCGGGAACGCCTTCCGCAACGCCTACATGCGCGACGAGATCAACGAGGCCTCGTTCAAGGGCAGCTATGATTTCGACTCGTCATTCATCAAGAGCCTCGATTTCGGCGTGGGTTATACGGACAACAAGGTCCGTACGGCCTTTGGTTTCATCCAGAACGACACCTGGGGTGGAACCTTGTCGGCGGCGCAAACCCCGGACAGCCTGTACACGATCACGAGCCTGCCCAACCGGCTTGGCGGGATCGACGGTTCGAACGCGTCGGGGATTATTCCCAATTACTTCAAGATCAACACCGAATCGCTGATCGGCCTGCTCAACTCGAACCTGGGGATTTGCGCGGCTGCGGCGCAGGCGGGAACCTGCCTTGCCAAGTACACGGCCGATCGCCGGATCGAGGAAAAGACCCTCGCGCCCTATATCCAGACGACTCACCGGTTCGACTTGCTCGCCGGGCCGGCAAACGTGCGGCTTGGCCTGCGCTATGAACGCACGAGGATCAATTCGTCGGCGCTGGTCCCCATCCCGACCGGCACCGTGTGGACCGGCGGTAACGAAACCTCGATCATCTACGGCACTGCCTCGGGCTTTGCCACGCTGAAGGGCAACTACAACAACTGGCTGCCCGCGATCGATTTCGATCTCACGCCGATCCGCAACGTCAAGCTGCGCGCATCGTACAGCCAGACCATCACCCGGCCCGATTATGGGAGCCTGCAGGGCGGCACTACGCTCGATTCACCGATCCGGATCGGCGGGAGCACCGGCGGCAGCGGCAATCCGGGCCTGTTGCCTTACAAGTCCAAGAACATCGATCTGTCGGCGGAATGGTACTACAAGCGCGACAGCTACATTTCGGTGGGCTATTTCCACAAGAACGTCAGCAACTTCATCAGCAACACCACGGTCAACACGCCCGAGTTCGGCCTGACCAACGCCGCAGCGGGCCCGCACGCCGCCGAGGCGCGGACGGCACTGGGAGCCAACGCTACGCCGGCCGCCCTGCTGGCATATATCGCGGCGAAGTACCCATCAACGATCGATGCGGCGACGGGCGGCGTGATCGGACAATCCACCGATCCGCTGGTCAATTTCGTGATCACCCAGCCGACCAACAGCAACCAGACGGCCAAGCTGTCAGGTTTCGAGTTCGCGATCCAGAACAGCTTCTGGGATACCGGGTTCGGAACAATCCTGAACTATACCATTGTCAACAGCGATACCAACTACAACAATGCACTGCGCTATACGGTGCCACAGTTTGCTGTGAATGGCGTGAGTGACAGCGCCAACGCTGTGCTTTACTATGACGAGCACGGGTTCCAGGCCCGCGTTGCCTACAACTGGCGCGCCGGCTTCCTTGCGGGTTACGGCTTCGATCCTTACTACACCAATCCCTATGGGCAGTTCGACATCAGCGCGAGTTACGAATTCCGCAAGGGCTTCACGGTCTTTGCTGAAGGCATCAACGTGACCAATGCGTCCCGTCGCGGCCATATGCGCAACGATCAGACCGTGTTCTTCTCGGCCCCGGGTTATGGCCGTTACGCAGCGGGCCTCCGGTATGCATTCTGATGTGAACTGACCGGTCTGCCATTAGCCTCCTCAACAGAGTCGCACTGCCCGTCAGTGCGACTCTTTTGCCCTTGAACCAGCCGAATGTCGGCTATGGTCTTTTGCATGATGGTCGGTAGCATTCAGCGTGTCGTGATAGTGGGCGGCGGAACCGCAGGCTGGCTTTCGGCCTGCCTGCTTGCCGCGCGGCACCCGCACTTGTCGGTCACCCTCGTCGAGGCTCCGGGCATCCCCACGATCGGCGTGGGCGAGGGCACCTGGCCGACGATGCGCGCCACGCTGGCGACGATCGGCATCGCTGAAAGCGATTTTCTGCGCGAATGCGATGCCGCGTTCAAGCAGGGCTCGCGCTTCGATGGCTGGCTCGACGGGTCGGCCGCTGACAGTTACCTGCATCCCTTCACCGCGCCCCCGCCCGGCGACATGCGCGATCACCTGGCCGCCTGGCAGGACCAAGCCGCCGGTCAGCCCTTCGCTGCGACCATGACCGCGCAACACGTGGTCTGCCAGCGCAACCTGGCGCCGCGGCAGCGGACGATGCCCGACTACGCCGGCGCACTGAATTACGGATACCATCTCGATGCCGGCAAGTTTGCGAACCTGCTGGCGCGCCACGGCACCGGCAAGCTGGGGATCACGCACGTCGCGGCGCTGGTCGATGGCGTCGAAACCTCGGGCGATGGCGATATCGCTTCGCTGCGCTTGCGCGATCGGGCGCCGTTGCCCGGCGATTTCTTCATCGACTGTTCGGGCCAGGCGGCCATCCTGATCGGCGATCATTGCGGGGTCGAATGGGTCGATCGGTCGGACGTGTCGTTCAACGATCGCGCGCTGGCCGTGCAAGTGCCGGTGGAACCCGGCAGCGCGGTTGCATCGCAAACCATCGGCACTGCGCACGAAGCGGGCTGGCTGTGGGACATCGGCTTGCCCACCCGTCGCGGCATCGGCTGCGTCTACAGTTCGCGCTTCCTGTCCGACGACGGGGCGGAACGCACCTTGCGCGAATATGTGCAAGCGCGCTGCCCGGCCGCAGACCAAGCGCAATTGCGGCCGCGCAAGCTGGCTTTTGCTACAGGGCACCGGGCTCGTTTCTGGCAGGGCAACTGCGTGGCGGTCGGCTTGTCGGCCGGCTTCATCGAACCGCTCGAAGCATCGGCGATCGTGCTGATCGAACTGTCGATCCAGGCGCTGGCAGACAACTTTCCCCGCAGTCGCGCGGCGATGGATATCCACGCGCGCCGGTTCAACGACTTGTTCCGCTATCGCTGGGACCGGATCGTCGAGTTTCTCAAGCTGCACTATGTCCTCAGCCGCCGCGAGGAGCCGTACTGGCTGGCGCAAAGGGCGCCTGCTAGCATCCCCGCGCGACTGGCCGAAAACCTTGCCCTGTGGCGCGACCAGCCGCCTTCGACCTGGGATCTTGCGCAAGTGGACGAGATATTCCCATCGGCCAGCCAGCAATACGTGCTTTACGGCATGGGCTTTCCCCCGCCGCAGCAGGCCGTTGCACCTGAACGCAACCCGATGCTCGACGAGATCGGGCAGCGGGCCAAGGCTCTGGCTTCGGCACTGCCCGCCAACCGCGACTATTTTACCGCTGCCGCTGCACATCAGCAGGCGCAGACGGCCCGTGAAGGACTTGCCGGACGATGAGCACGCACCAGATCCTGACCAACGCGGACCATGCCGAATTGCGCGTTCACACCGGCGCCGGCGCCGAATATGGCGACAATGTCATGGCGTGCTTCACCGTGCCGATCGAGTTCCGCCGGGTGCAGGCGCATTTCCCGATCGTGTTCCGCCGCGATCTCGAAAGCGGCAGGATCTCGGCGCTCGCGCTGTTCGGCTTCGACAACGGCGAGAACCTGTTTCTCGACGGCGACCGCTGGGATGCCGGATATCGCCCGCTTTCGCTCGCCATCCAGCCGTTCCTGATCGGGCAGCGGATCGCCGAGGATGGCGACGCGCAAGTCCATCTGGACACCAGCCACCCGCGTATCGCCAACGGCGGCGAGGGCGTCCGGGTGTTCGACGAGCATGGCAAGCCCACGCCCTATCTCGAAGCCATGGCCGAACAGCTTGGCGACCTGGATCACGGCTACCGCCAGAGCGAGGCGTTTTTCGCCGATCTCGAACGCCATGCGCTGCTCGAACCGTTCACGCTCGAAGTGGCGTTGAACGACGGTTCGAAGAATTCGCTCGTTGGGTACCACACGATCGACGAAGACCGGTTGGCGCAACTCGATGGCGAAGCGCTGCAATCGCTGCATGCCAGCGGGCACCTGCAACCGATCTTCATGGCGATGGCATCGCTGTCGCAGTTTGCTGAACTCGTGGCGCGCAGGAACGCGCGTGTCGCTGGTGGCTGAGCACGATCCGTCCACCTTCGCCGGACTGACGGCGGTTGCCGAACGGCAGGCAGGGGACGCGGCGTCGCTCGATGCCTTGTTGCACGGTGCGCGCGATCCGTTCGTGATCCGCGGGCTGGCCGCGGACTGGCCGCTGGTGCAGGCCGGGCTGCGATCGCCGCGCGATGCGCGCGAATACTTGCTGGAACGGGCGCTTGCGGTTCCGTTCACGGTTTCGATCGGCTCGCCGGGGCACGACGGCCGCCTGTTTTACGACGCCGGCATGGACATGAATTTCCACACCGCGCGGGGCAAGCTCGCCGATATCTTCGCCGGCATCGATGCCAACGAAGACCGTGCCGAACCGCCGACGATCTATCTCGGCTCGATCGATGTTCCGGCGCATTTCGAACGTGTTGGGGAAGAAAACCGGATCGACCTCGGCAGTCGCGAGCCGCTGACCAGTTTGTGGATCGGCACGCAAACGCGGATCGCGGCGCACAATGATTTTCCCGATAACCTGGCCTGTTGCGTGGTGGGTCGGCGCCGCTTCACGCTGTTTCCGCCCGAGCAGTTCGCCAACTTGTACCTTGGCCCGATCGACAACACGCCCGCCGGCCGCGCCGTCAGCATGGTCGATTTCCACGCGCCGGACCCGGCCGCACACCCGCGTTTCGCAGAGGCGCTGAATCATGCCCAGGTGGCCGAGCTGGAGCCGGGCGACGCGGTGTTCATCCCTTCGATGTGGTGGCACCACGTCGAAGGGATGGCCCGCTTCAATGCGCTGCTCAATTACTGGTGGCGCGAGACGCCGCGCTTTCTGGGGCAGCCGCAGGACGCGCTCAACCACGCGATCCTCTCGATCCGTGATCTGCCGCCCGCAGACAAGGCGATCTGGCACGCGCTGTTCAACCACTACGTCTTCGAAAACGGACCACTGGTGACCGACCACATTCCAGCCGGAGCGCGCGGTGTGCTCGATCCGCTGGATGCGGAAGGCGCCGGGCGGTTGCGATCGTTTCTTCTCAGGACATTGAGCCGATGATGCAGGAATACACAAAGCGCCGGATCGTGGTTGCCGGGGGCGGAACGGCCGGCTGGATGGCCGCCGCGGCGCTGGCGCGGACGATGGGCGATGCGATCGAACTGACGCTGGTGGAATCCGATGCCATCGGCACGGTCGGCGTGGGCGAAAGCACGATCCCGCCGCTGGTGACCTATAACCGCCTGCTCGGGATCGGCGAGGCCGAGTTCATGAGCGCCACGCAGGCGACCTTCAAGCTGGGCATCTCGTTCGAGAACTGGAAGGTCCAGGGGGAAAAGTACTTCCATTCATTCGGCGTCACCGGCCGCGATCACTGGTCGGCGGGCTTCCAGCATTTCTGGATGCACGGCCTTTCGAAAGGGCACGAATGGAGCTTCGATGATTACTGCCTCGAACTGAAGGCGGCCTATGCGGGCAAGTTCGCGCACTTGCCCGACAATCGCATGAATTACGCCTACCAGCTCGATTCCACGCTCTATGCCGCCTTCCTGCGCAAGCTGGCCGAAGCCGATGGCGCCAGGCGGGTCGAAGGCAGGATCGCCGAAGTCCGGCTGAGCGGCGATTCCGGCAAGATCGAAGCGCTCGTGCTCGATTCAGGGCAGCGGATCGAAGGTGATCTGTTCCTTGATTGCACCGGGTTTCGCGCCTTGCTGATCGAAGGCGCGCTCCATGTCGGGTTTGACGACTGGACGCATTACCTCCCCTGCGATTCGGCCATCGCGGTGCAGACTGCCAGCGTGCGCCCGCCGATCCCTTACACCCGCGCGATCGCGCACGATGCCGGCTGGCAATGGCGCATCCCGCTCCAGCACCGGCAGGGCAACGGCATCGTCTATTGCAGCCGCTACCTCGCTCAGGATGCTGCGCTCGAACGCCTGCTGTCCACGATCGAGGGCGAACAACTGACCAAGCCCAACTTCATCCGTTTCACCACCGGTGCACGGCGCAAGCAGTGGCATCGCAACTGCATTGCGATCGGGCTTTCGGGCGGCTTCATGGAACCGCTCGAATCGACCAGCATCCACTTGATCCAGCGCGCAATCCTGCGGCTGATCCGCATGCTGCCGATGGGCGAAGTCAGCGATCGCGATGTGGCCGAATTCAACGATCAGCAGATGACCGACATGGTCCAGATCCGTGATTTCCTGGTGCTCCACTACAAGGCCACCGAACGGCGCGACAGTCCGTTCTGGCGCCAGTGCGCCGACATGGAAATCCCCGACAGCCTGACCCAGAAAGTCGAACTGTTCCGCGAAACCGGGCGGGTATTCCGCAAGAACGACGAACTTTTCGCGGAAAATAGCTGGGTGCAGGTGATGATGGGGCAGGGCATCATGCCGCAAGCATATCACCCTGTCGCCACCAAGCTGGCGGACGACGAACTGGCGCATCTGCTCGGCGGTCTGCGCGAAAGCGTTGCGAAAACCGTTGCCGGCCTGCCCGATCACCATGCCTATGTTGCGCGCTACTGCTCGTCGGCCAAGGCCGAGGCGGCATGATCGCCGGGGCCGCGGCCGTGCTGTCGCTGTTGGCGGCACAACCGGCTGCGGCGGAGGAGTGGCATCTGGTGTGGTCGGATGAATTCGACAAACCCGCGATCGATACCGCCAAATGGAGCTTCGACGGCGATTGCTGGGGCGGCGGAAATGCCGAGCGCCAGTGCTACACGGCGAACAATCACAACGCCGCGATCGAGGATGGCAAGCTCGTCATCACCGCAAGGCGCGAGCGCGCGACCGGCCCGGCCTTGCCCGAGGACCAGCGCAGACGCGCCGCCGATCCGGACGCGCAAGCCACCCGCGATTTCACCTCCGCCAAGCTGACCACGCGCGGCAAGGCCGGCTGGCGCTATGGCCGGATCGAAGTGCGCGCCAGCCTGCCGCATGGGCAGGGCACCTGGCCGGCGATCTGGATGCTGCCCGAACACGACACATACGGTGCGTGGGCCGCGTCGGGTGAGATCGACATGCTCGAAGCGGTCAACCTGGGGGTGCCGTGCAAATCCTGTCCGGGCGGCCGCGAGGACACGATCCTGGGCACGCTGCACTTCGGCGGGAACTGGCCCAAAAATGTCCACTCCGGCAGCGAGGTCCACGTCCCCGAAGCTCTCGAGGGCTTTCACACGTACGCGATCGAATGGCAGAACGATCGCATTTCCTGGCAAGTCGACGGCCGCACTTACGCCGAACGCAGCAGCAGCGACTGGTGGTCTGCGGGTTCGAAAGCACCGGGCGCGCCCTTCGACCGGCCGTTCTACCTCATCTTCAACCTGGCGATCGGCGGCGGCCTGGCCGAAAAACGCGGGGCAGGCGGCGTGTCGACGCGCGAATTTCCCAAGCGGTTCGTGATCGACTGGGTTCGCGTCTGGCAAAAGCAGGCTGGCTCGGTTAGGTCGCAACCGATGTCAACCATGCAAAAGGGCCAGTAGCGCATGGCGAGGCGTCGTCAGGCGGTCACGATCAAGCATGTCGCAGCGGACGCGGGCGTGTCGTTGCAGACGGTGAGCCGCGTCATCAACAATGAACCCAACGTGCGCCCGGAAATGAAGCAGCGGGTGCAGGAATCGATCGACAAGCTGGGCTACGTGCCCTCGATCGCCGCCCAGCGGATGAGCGGTTCGCGATCCTATCTGATCCTGGCGCTCAACGATCGTGAACGCACGATCGCGGACTGGCGCGCGCGCCAGGGCACCGACTGGGTTGACCAGATGCTGTTGGGCGGCATGCTCAAGTGCGCCGAACACGGCTATCGCATGATCGTCGAACTGGTAGACACGCACAGCGACCATGTCGAGCGCGAACTCCTTGCGGCCATCGCCGCGCTCCAGCCCGACGGCATCATCCTGACTCCGCCGCATTCGGACAATCCGCAGCTCGTGCGCTTGCTGGCCGGGCACGACATCCCGTTCGCGCGCATCGGTTCGAAAGGCGACGGCGCGGGCCTGCCCATTTCGATGGATGACGAAGGATCGGCGCGGGCGGCCACCCGCTACCTTGCCGAACGCGGGCACCGGCGCATCGGTTTCATTGCCGGGTCATCCGAATACAATCTCAGCGCCTGGCGGGTCGATGGCTGGACGGCAGCCATGGCCGAGGCCGGGCTCGGCACCGCCGGCTTGCTCGAGACGGGCGATTTCACTTACGCTTCGGGTGAACGCGCGGCGCGCAGGCTGCTCGAATCTTCAGAACCGCCCAGCGCGATCATCGCCAGCAATGACCAGATGGCGCTGGCAACGCTTGAAGTTGCGCGTTCGCTGGATTTGCGCGTGCCGCAGGACCTGTCGGTAATCAGCTTCGACAATTCGCCGCTGATGCATTTCACCCAGCCGCCGCTGACCGCGATCGATCAGCCGATCGCTGCAACCGCATCCAAGGCGGTGGAGATGATCATCGCCTCGCAAAGCGGTGAGTCAGCACCCAAATTGCTGACGGTTATCGCCGCCAGCATCGTCGAACGGGGCTCGGTCGCAAGCTTTCCGCCGCAGCCGGTCCGCTAACCCGATGGCCGGGTCACGGCAATCGAACCGCTTCCTGCTGCTCTATGCACTGGCCTGGGCCGGAGGGTCAGTCGCCTATGTCCCGTTCCTGACCATCCTGCTGCCCGTGAAGGTTTCGCTGCTTGCGGGGGCTGGTGGCGAAGTGACCTGGCTGGCCTATATTGCCTTCGCCGGCGCCATCGCGGCCAGCCTGGGGCATATCGGCTTTGGCTATCTCAGCGATATCACCGGCAATCGCCGGGGGTGGATATGGCTGGGACTGATTGTCTCGTGCTGCCTGCTCGTGGCAGTGACCCGGGCGACGGGTCTGGTGAGCATGATCGCCATCGTGCTGGCCTGGCAACTTGGCCTCAACATGATGCTGGCGCCGCTTTCGGCATGGGCCGGGGATAGCGTTCCGCACAGCCAGAAGGGCTTGCTGGGCGGGCTTCTGGCCTTTGCGCCGGGGTGCGGGGCATTGGCAGGAGCGTTCGTGACGATTCCGGGGCTGGCTCCGGCCGACGGCAGGCTGTGGCTGGTCGCGCTGATCGTGGCGGCGTGCGTGGTGCCGGTGCTGACGATCGGATCGCCCGAACCTGTCGAGGAGCCGGTGCCATCTCCTGAAAAAACGGTTGTGCCTGAGCACCCCGATGGTCTGCTCGATCGCAATGGTGCAAAGCAGCGGATGTGGCTGGCGCGTCTGGCCGTGCAGGTGGCCGAAGCCGCGTTGTTTTCGTACCTCTATTTCTGGTTCCGCTCGATCGATCCGGCGATGAGCGACAGCCGCACCGCCCGCATCCTGAGCGTGGTCCTGGTGCTTTCCGCGCCCGTAGCGGTGTGGACCGGGCAATGGGCCGACCGGCACCGCCGCCCGGTGGTTCCGCTGATCGTGTGCTCGGCGCTGTCGTGCGTCGGCCTGATGGGGATGGCGTTCGCGCAGTCCCTGCCGGCCGCGATCGGGGCTTATGCGCTGTTCGGGCTGGCGACGTCGATCTTCCTCGCCCTGCATTCGGCTCAAACGCTTCGCGTGCTGACACGATCCGATCGGCGCGGCCGGGATCTTGGCGTGTTCAACCTGACCAACACGGTGCCTTCGTTGTTCATGCCGTGGCTGACCCTGGCGCTGGTGCCGCGCTTCGGCTTTTCGGGACTTTTGCTGGTCCTGTCCGCCCTTGCCGCGGTGGCGGGCCTGCTTCTGGTCTCGTTTCCCCGCCGCACCTGACAGCACGCTTGATTTTGCGGGTCCCGTGTGTCAGTCACCGATTGATAACGTTCACACGATCAGATCGACAACGGTCACACCGTTACGGGATTGAGGGTTTCCATGATTTTCTGGCGCGTGCTCCTGGCGATGGGCTTGCTGACGACTGGCTGCGCCTCGGCTTCGGCAACCCGGACGGCTTCGGCAACCCGGACGGTTTCGGCGATCAAGACGCCCGCGGTCCGGGCGCATCCCGGGCTATGGCCTGCCGCACACAGCCCGGCCGCGATTTCCGACAAGGCGACCGAAGCCCGGATCACCGCAATGCTGTCTCGCATGACGATCGAACAGAAGGTCGGGCAGATGATCCAGGCCGATATCTCCGCGATCACGCCGGCAGACCTGCACGATTATCCGCTCGGCTCCATCCTCGCCGGCGGCAACTCGGGTCCTTATGGCGATGAGCGCGCTGATGCTGCGACGTGGAAGCGCCTTGTTTCAGAGTACCGTGACGCTTCGCGCAAAAGCGGGGCCGGTATCCCGATCCTGTTCGGTGTCGATGCGGTCCACGGCCATTCGAACTTGCCGGGTGCAACGATCTTTCCGCACAACATCGCACTCGGCGCGACACGCGATCCTGCGCTGATCCAGAGGATCGGTGCCGCGACGGCGGCCGAAGTGGCGGCGACCGGCATCGAATGGACCTTCGCGCCAACGCTCGCGGTCCCGCAGGATGTGCGCTGGGGGCGGACGTACGAAGGCTATGCCGGCGACCCTGCGCTGGTGGCCAGATATGCGCGTGCCATGACACTCGGCCTGCAGGGGCCGATGATGGCGGGCAAGCCGATCGGACCCGACCATGTTGCCGCCACCGCCAAGCATTTCCTGGCCGATGGTGGCACCGCCGATGGCAAGGACCAGGGCGATGCCCGAATCCCGGAAGCGCAACTGGTGGCCCGCCATGCCCAGGGCTACCCCGCCGCGATCGATGCCGGCGCGCTGACGGTCATGGCCAGCTTTTCGAGCTGGAACGGGGTCAAGAACCACGGCAACGCCAGCCTGCTGACCGATGTGCTCAAGGGGCGCATGGGCTTCATGGGCCTGGTTGTCGGGGACTGGAATGGCCACGGCCAAGTGCCCGGTTGCCTGGTCACCGATTGCCCGCAGTCGTTTGCCGCCGGGCTCGACTTGGCCATGGCGCCCGACAGTTGGAAGGGCCTGTTCGCCGCGACCGTCCGTGAGGCCCGCGCCGGGACGTTGCCGATGGCGCGGATCGACGATGCGGTCCGCCGGATCCTGCGGGTCAAGGCCAAGCTGGGGCTGCTCGATCCCGTACCGGTGGAGCGCGGCAACCTTGCGGCAATCGGTACGCCCGAACACTTGGCGCTGGCCCGCGAAGCCGCTGCGCGGTCATTGGTCCTGCTCAAGAACAACGGCGGGATACTGCCGCTTCGCGCGGGTTCGCGGGTGCTGATCACCGGCCCCGGCGCGGACAGCATGGCCATGCAGGCGGGCGGCTGGACCATCACCTGGCAAGGCACCGACACCACCGCCGGCGATTTTCCCAATGGCCAGACGGTCGGTCGCGCCATTGCGTCAGCGGTCGTCGCGGCGGGTGGGCAGGCCACGCTTGCCGCCGATGGCAAATGGTCGGGAAAGCCCGATGTGGCGGTCGTGATTTACGGCGAGCCGCCTTATGCCGAATATCAGGGCGATCGTCCGGACCTGGCCTTCCGGTCGCGCGAAGGCGAACAGGATCTTGTCGCCCGCCTCAAGGCGCAAGGGATCCGGGTGGTTTCGGTGTTTCTTTCGGGCAGGCCGCTGTTCACCGGTTCGCTGATCAATGCATCGGATGCCTTTGTGGCAGCATGGTTGCCCGGCACGCAAGGCGCCGGCGTCGCCGACGTGGTGGTGGCAGGACGCGACGGGAAGCCGGTTCGCGATTTCACCGGGCGATTGCCGTTTGCCTGGCCCGGCGATGCCATTTCGCCGATCCGCCGTCCGCTGTTTCCGGCGGGCTACGGGCTCGATTACGCCCATCCAGCCAATCTGGGCCGCGTGAACGAAGACCCGCGCGTCGATCTGGTCGCTGCAGCCAGCGAGGACGTCTACGTCTCGCGCGGGCTGGTGCCATCGCCGTGGCGGCTGACTTTGGACAACACGGTTACCTCGCGCGCGATGGATCTTTCCGCACAGGAAGATGCGCGCCAGTTTTCGTGGCAGGATCGCGGCGCGGTGACCATCGACGGTCCCGCGGTCGATCTGATGCGCCAGCTCGACGAGGGGTTTGTGCTGCGGCTCGACTGGCGCATCGATGCGGCGCCCACCGGGCCGGTCGATGTGGCGTTCGGCGGGGCCGCGCTCGATATCGGCAACCAGCTTCGCTCGGGGCCGAACGGCAAGGTCGTGCAGACGCTTGTGCCGCTGCGGTGTTTCAAGGAAGCCGGCGCAGACCTCAAGGCTGTGGGAACTCCGATCCGGATCGTTGCCGCAAAGGGATTCACGGCTACCTTGCGCGGTGCCAGGATCGAAGCGATCGGCGCGTCGCTTCCCTGTCCGCCCAAGTCACGATAAACCATAAGGGAGAGCACATCGATGGCACTTGTTCCCGCGGGAACGGCGGCGCCTGGCGTTGTCGGCAGAGGCGATGACTCTGCGCACGTCGATGCGCCTCAGCTTCGGCTGTTCGTGATGGGGTTGTTCTTCATCTTCGGAGGGATCACCAGTCTGAACGACGTGATCATTCCCAAGCTGAAGGAACTTTTCACGCTCAACTACACCCAGGCCATGCTGGTGCAGTTCTGCTTCTTCACCGCATACGCGATCGTGGGTATTCCGGGCGCCCGGCTGGTCAAGAAAATCGGCTACATGCGCGGCGCCGTGGCCGGATTGCTGACGATGATGGCCGGCTGCCTGCTGTTCATCCCGGCCAGCCAGACCGCGACTTACGGCGTGTTCCTGGCTGCGCTGTTCGTGCTGGCGAGCGGGGTGGTGTTCGTGCAGGTCGTCGCCAATCCGCTGATTTCGATGCTGGGCAAGCCCGCAACCGCGAGCAGCCGGCTGACCTTTGCGCAGGCGTTCAATTCGCTAGGCACCACGCTGTTTCCCTACTTCGGATCGATCCTGATCCTGGGCGGGCTGGCGAAGATCAGCGTGGGCCAGCTATCGGGCGCGCAGCTCGATGCCTATCGTACCGCAGAAAGTCAGGCGATCGTGCACGGCTATCTTGGCCTTGCGGTCGCGCTTGCCCTCGTGGCCGCCGCGGTCTGGCATTTCCGCGATGCGCTGCAGGGCGAAAGCCACGAACAAAGTGGCGGCCTTGTCGGGTTCGACTTGCTCAAGCGGCCGCGCTTCGGATTCGGGGCGCTGTGCATCTTCCTTTACGTCGGCGCCGAGGTTTCGATCGGCTCGCTCGTCGTCAACTATCTCAAGCAGGCCGACGTCATGGGGCTTGCGCAGGAATCGGCCGGCAAGATGATCGGGCTTTACTGGGGCGGGGCTATGGTCGGCCGGTTCATCGGTTCGGGCGTGTTGCGCCTGGCCAGTCCGGGCAAGGTGCTGGCGGCCGTGGCGATGAGCGCAATCGCGCTTCTGCTTATCTCGACCAGCACCAGCGGAGCCACGTCGGGCTACAGTTTGCTGGCGATCGGTCTGGTCAATTCGGTGATGTTTCCGACGATCTTTTCGCTGGCGTCCGAACAGCTCGGCGCGCGGGCAGCCGACGGTTCGGGCATCATCAACGTCGCGATCTTCGGCGGTGCGGTCATTCCGTTGCTGACCGGCGCCATTGCCGATGCAACGGGCAGCCTGGCCACGGCACTGGTCTTGCCGGCAATCTGCTATGCCGTGATCGCGGCTTTCGGATTTTACGCGAGACGACCGGCAGGATCCTGATGGCCGCCGAAGCCAGCCACTCAGCTTCCGCAGCAAGCGGTTCCAACCGCGCCGGGTGGTTCTGGCTCGGTTGCGCGGTGATCAGTCTTGGCGTCCTGCTCCACGTGCCGATGCTGGTGGAAGCGCATGCCATGGGCAATCGCCTCGTCGGCATGCCCGTCGATACACCGATGCTGGCCGGCATGGCGATGATCGCGGTTGGCGCGATCATGGCTTGCTGGGGCGCCTTGCCTGGCAGGGTAGCGGTGCGTGATCAGCATGACATGGTCCTGTTTGCGGTCCGCGATGGAACGCCGCTCAATCGCTGGCACGCAACCGCGATGGCGGTCCTGGCTGTGGGCCTGATCATCGACGTGATGAAGCCGGCAACGCTGGGTTTCGTGCTGCCGGGCCTCGCCAAGGAATACGGCATCGAACGATCGACCGCCGCGCTGCTGCCGCTCGTCGCCCTGACGGGGACGGCGGTCGGTTCGATTGTGTGGGGCTGGATTGCCGATGCCTATGGTCGGCGGGTCTCGATCCTGCTTTCGGCCATCCTGTTCGCTGCAACATCGATCTGCGGGGCGATGCCGTCGTTCGGGTGGAACCTGCTGATGTGCTTCCTGATGGGCAGTTCGGCCGGTGGGATGCTTCCTGTGGTCTACACGCTGCTGGCCGAAATCATTCCGCCGCGCCACCGCAGTTGGGTGCTGGTTCTGGTGGGTGGAACCGGGCTGGTCGGGGGCTACCTTGCCGCATCGGGGGCGGCGCATCTGCTCGAACCGGGGTACGGGTGGCGTTCGTTGTGGTTGCAAGGCTTTCCTACCGGGCTTGCGCTGCTGGTGCTGGCGCGGTTCATACCCGAAAGCCCGGCATTTCTTCTGGCGCAAGGGCGCAGCAACGACCTTTCGCGCCTTGCCGACAGGTTCGGCTTCGAGCAGGTCGAACGGATCGCCATGCCACAAGTTGACTCGGGCCAAGCCGGCAACCGTGGCTTCGAAGCGGCACTCGTCGTTACCGCCTTGTCGTGGAGCTTCGTCAACTTCGGCCTGCTGCTGTGGCTGCCGATGGATCTGCAAGCGCGCGGCTATAGTTCGGGGCTGGTCAGCGGAGTCCTGGCCAGTTCCGCGCTACTCGCACTTCCCACCACCGCGCTGGCCGCGTGGTGCTACAGCCGGTTAAGCAGCAAATGGACGCTGATCGGCACTGTCGTGCTGACCATGATCGGCCTGGTCGGCGCCTTGCTTCCTACCGAGTTGCTGGTCTGGCGGCCGTTGCTGATCGGGGTCGTCACGATCCTGATCGTCGGCACCAACGGGACGATCGCCGTGCTTCTGCCCTACACGGCAGAAAGCTTTGCGGTCGGGGTGCGCGGCCGGGCAACCGGAGTGGTTGCAGGGTGCAGCAAATTCGGCGGCATTGCTGTTCAAGTTGCTGCCATCGCAAAGCTGTTTCCGACGCTCGGCGGTGCTGCGCTGGCCCTGCTGGCCCCGACAATCCTCGGCATCGTCATGCTCGGCCTGGCTGGCCGCGAAACCCGCACGGGCGCGCACGGTTGAGACAAGCCGACGTTACCGTCATGACGATCGGGCTGGGGGGCGAACCGCTGGTCGTCATCGACGATTTTTTCCCCGATCCGGATGCCCTTCGCGCAGCAGCCTTGGCGGCATCATTCGTCCCGGCGCGCAACACCTATCCAGGGGTGCGGGCACCGTTGCCCGATTGCTACTGGTCATCCGATCGACTCGACACGATGTCGGCGATGATCGAGCAGGCCTTCGGCTTGGCGGGTGCGATCGCCATGATCGATGCAAGCTTTTCGATCGTGACCACGCCCGCCGACCAGCTCAGCGTGGCGCAGCGCCTGCCGCATTGCGATGCCTTCGTGCCGAACCAGATTGCGCTGGTGCATTACCTTTCGCTCGATTGCCTGGATGGGACGGCCTTCTATCGGCACCGATCGACAGGATTCGAAACCATCAGCGAGCAACACCGGCAAATGTATTTCGCGCAGGTGGATTTCGAACTGCGCCATCTCGGCATGCCAGCGGCCGGTTACATCGTGGGGGATACTCCGATGTTCGAACGGATCGCGTCGGTCGAAGGACGGTTCAACCGGGCGTTGCTGTATCGCGGCAAGCAATTGCACAGCGGTGCGATCGGCCCCGGCGCAATCCTTTCGGATGATCCGGGCGTGGGCCGCTTGACGGTAACCGCGTTTTTTACGGTAGGGTGATTGACCCGCCGACAGCACCGGCCTCTGCAAGTGCCGCCGGCTGCGTGACTCCGTCGGTTCTCGCACCCATCGCCTGGCCAATCAGCAGTAGCGCCGGGCCATCCGACGCCGTTGCGTGGACCGTCAGTCCCAGCAGATCCAGTCGCGTCCTGACGATCCGTTCTTCGGGCAGGCTGGCGCTTTCGACCATCAGCGCGGGCGTGCTGCCTGGCAGGCCTGCAGCCATCATCTGCGCCGCCACTTCGGCAGCAGAGGCCTTGCCCATGTAGATCGCCGTGGTTGCGTCGGGATCGGCCAGCGCGTTCCAGTCGAGCGCCAGGGCTACGCCGGCGCGGGTATGCGCGGTGACGAAGGTCAATTTCCGCGCAAGTCCGCGCAAGGTGAGCGAATTTCCGATCGAAGCGGCTGCGGCGCTGGCGGCCGTTATCCCGGGGCAGATTTTCACCGCGACACCTGCGGCGCGGCAGGCGGACAATTCTTCGTTGGCACGGCCGAAGATCGCGGGATCGCCGCCCTTCAGCCGGACCACGCGCAATCCTGAAAGCGCGGCTTCGAAAAGCAGGCGGTCGATGCTCGGCTGGTCCTTCGAATGGCGGCCGGATCGCTTGCCGACCGGCACCATGCGCACACCGCGTGGCGCCAGATCGAGCACGCCGGAACCCACCAGCGCGTCATAGAAGATCACGTCGGCGGCGGCGATCAGTCGCTCGGCCTTGCGCGTCAGCAGTTCGGGATCGCCCGGGCCGGCGCCAACCAGCCAGACCATGCCTTGCGGGAAATCCTGCGCCGAATTGGTCATCAGGCGGTCTCCAGTGTGAATGCCTGACGCACGGCCAGGATGGCCGAGATCGCCGGCCGGCAACTGCCGCAGTTGGTGCCCGCGCGCGTGGCTGCACCCACCGCCAGAACGTCGCCCGCCCCGGCGCAGACCGCCGCGCCGATCTCGTTCGCGCCGATGCCGTGGCAAATGCAGACCATCGGGCCACGATCGGGCTGGGGAATCGATGGCCTGCCCGCAAGCAGTTCGACCGGAGCCGCCGCGGCGGAGCCCAGTTCACCCGCCACCCAATCGCGCGGCGGAAGCGTGCCCGAGCGGCTGATGTAAAGCGCGGCGATCAGCGCACCCGCACCATCGCGCACCACAATCCGGCGCATTCCGCGCGCGCTATCGGCCACTTCCAGGCGATCGCCAATGGGTAGCAAGGCATCGATATCGATCGCGCCCATTCCGGCGAGTTCGACCAGCCAGCCACCGGGCACGCGCGAACGGGTCCAGTACAGAACATCATGCGGCCGGACCGCGTCGCGGCTGGCAAGGAACGCCCGCCATTCAGGCGCTACCGGCGCAATCCGCGCGGCGATGCGCTTGAAGGCGGGCTGGCCCGAATGCGGATCGGTGAGCGGGGGAGCAAGCCGGTTGGCGCGTCCTTGGCTGGCGAAAGCATCGGTCCAGTGCATCGGCGCGTAAATCTCGCCACGGCGCTGCGCATCGGTGACGAGCACCCGAAACACGCTCGTCCCCATTCCGGTGGTGATACGCGCAAGCCCGCCATCGGCCAGCCCCAGCTCTGCGGCATCGGCCGGATGGACTTCGAGCAAAGGCTCGCGGCGGTGTTGCGACAAGGTGGACGAAAGCCCGGTGCGGGTCATCGTATGCCATTGATCGCGGTAGCGACCGGTGTTGAGCCACAGCGGAAATTCTGGATCGATCACCGATGCGCGCGCCACAACCGCGATCATCTTCGCGCGGCCAGTGGCGGTCGGGTAGCCCTTCGCAAACGGGTGCAGACCGCCCCACCTGAAGGGTTCGAGCGCTTCATAAGCGCTATCACTCAGCCCAGCCTTGTCCGACAAGTCGAGCAGCTTGCCGTGCCGCCCGGCCAGCGCGGTCATCGCCGCATATTCGCGGAAAACGGCTGCCGGGCTGGCGAAGTCGAACGCCTCGCCCCAACCCAGCCGTGCGGCCACGTCGCAAACGATCCGCAAGTCCGCCCGTGCTTCACCTGGCGCCGCGAACAGCGCACGCTGGCGGCTGACCATGCGTTCGGAATTGGTGACGGTGCCGTCCTTCTCGCCCCATGCCAGCGCGGGCAGGCGGATATGCGCGAATTTGGCGGTGTCGGTATCGGCGATCACGTCGCTGACCACCACGGTCGGGCAGCGGGCCAGTGCCTCGCGCACGAAGCCGGCATCGGGCATCGACACGGCGGGGTTGGTCGCCATGACCCACAGGAACTTGATCCGGCCATCGTGGACCGCGCGGAACATTTCGACCGCCTTGAGGCCGGGGCCGGTGCAGAGTTGCTCGGTGTTCCAGAACGCCGCGACATCGGCGCGTTCGGGTGCGGAAAAGCCCAGGTGGCAGGCGAGCATGTTGGCGAGCCCGCCCACTTCACGCCCGCCCATCGCGTTGGGCTGGCCGGTGATCGAGAACGGCCCCGCGCCGGCCTGGTTGATCCGCCCCAGCGCGAGGTGAAGGTTGATGATCGCGTTGCCCTTGTCGGTGCCCGAAACCGACTGGTTGGCGCCCTGGCTGAACAGCGTGACCATGCGCGGATGCGCGGCGACGAGATCGGCGAGGGCCTGAAACTCCGAGTCACCCACCCCTCCGTTCGTGTCGAGCGAAGTCGAGACACGCTGGTGATGCGCGTGGTGTCTCGACTGACGCCCGAAGGGCGGCAGTTCATCCTGAGCCTGCCGAAGGGCTCGACACGATCGGAGGTGGGGCCAGAAATTCTCCGGAACCTCACAGTGCTGTTCGATGAAGCTGTGTTCCACCAACCCGCGCTCATCCATCTCTGCCAGCAGCGCATTGAACAGCGCAACATCGCCATCGGGCCCCACCTGCACGTGCAAGTCCGCACCCTCGGCGGTCTCGGTGCGGCGCGGGTCGATCACCACGATCTTCGTGCCGCGCATCTCGCGCGCGCGTTCAATCCGCTGCCAGATCACCGGATGGCACCACGCGGTGTTCGAGCCGACCAAAAGGATCAGGTCGGCTTCATCGAGGTCCTCATAGCTGCACGGCACCACGTCCTCGCCGAACGCGCGGTTGTGCGCGGCGACCGCGCTGGCCATGCACAGCCGCGAATTGGTGTCGATATTGCCGCTGCCGATGAAGCCCTTCATCAGCTTGTTGGCGACATAGTAGTCCTCGGTCAGCAATTGGCCCGAGACGTAGAACGCCACGCTGTCGGGTCCGTGCTCGGCGATGCAGGCGCGCATCCGGCCGGCGACTTCATCGAGGGCCGCATCCCATCCCACCCGCTCATCGCCGATCATCGGGTGGAGCAGCCGGCCTTCGAGCCCTACTGTTTCGCCCAGATGCGTGCCCTTCGAGCACAGCTTGCCGAAGTTGGCCGGGTGTTCGAGGTCGCCAACGATCGTGACCGTGCGCTCGCCAGTGACCGTCGCGGTCACCCCGCAGCCCACGCCGCAATAGGCGCAAGTGGTGCGGATCGGAGTGCTCACGCCGCGCGCAAGTCCGTCGCGCTGTGCGCTACGAGCGCACTGCGCAGCAGGTAGATCCGCCCTGCATCGACCCGCAACGGGATCACCGGCACGCAGCCCTTGTCGTCACCCAAGGCCTCGCCGCTGGTCAGCGAGATGTTCCAGTTGTGCAGCGGGCAGGTTACCACCCCGCCGTGGACGATGCCCTGCGAAAGCGGTCCGCGCTTGTGCGGGCAGGCGTTGACCAATGCGTGGAACTGGTTGCCTTCGGTGCGGAACACCGCGATTTCCTCACCGCCCTGAACCTTGAGCGTGCGCGCGCTGCCGGGTGTGATCTGGTCGACCGGGCCGATATCGAGCCATGCGCCGATCATGATGCGGTCTCCAGAGTGGTTGGCATTTCGGTGCCATGGGGGCGGAACTCGCCGATGTGCTGGTGCAAATCGGCGCGATCGCCGGCCGCGCGCTTGGCCCAGGGATCGTCCTGGCAGAAGCTTTGCGAAAAGCGGAACCGCGCGGCAAGTTCGGTCACGGCTTGCGGGTCGTCGAACAGTCCGGCCTTCACCGCATCGAGCCCGACGCGCTCGATCCACGGTGCGGTGCGTTCGAGGTAATGTGCCTGTTCGCGGTAAAGCTGGATGAATGCGGCGCAGACCTGCATGACTTGCGCCTCGGTTTCGACCTTGCACAGCAGGTCGGTGCCGCGCAGCTTGATCCCGCCGTTGCCGCCGACCATCAGTTCGTACCCCGAATCGACGCAGATAACGCCGAAGTCCTTGATCGTCGCCTCGGCGCAGTTGCGCGGGCAGCCGCTGACCGCGATCTTGAACTTGTGCGGCATCCAACTGCCCCAGGTCATGTGCTCGATCTTGACGCCCAGCCCGGTCGAATCCTGCGTGCCGAAGCGGCACCATTCCGAACCCACGCAAGTCTTCACCGTGCGCAGCGACTTCCCGTAAGCATGGCCCGAGACCATCCCGGCAGCATTGAGATCGGCCCAGACGGCGGGCAGGTCCTCCTTCTTGATCCCGAAGATATCGAGCCGCTGGCCGCCCGTAACCTTGACCATCGGTGCGTTGAACTTCTCGACCACATCGGCAATCGCGCGCAATTCGCGCGGGTTGGTCAGCCCGCCCCACATCCGCGGCACCACCGAATACGTGCCGTCCTTCTGGATGTTGGCGTGCATCCGTTCGTTGACGAAGCGGCTTTTCTGGTCGTCCTCGTACTCGCCCGGCCAGGCACAGAGCAGGTAGTAATTGAGCGCCGGGCGGCACGAAGCGCAGCCTTCGGGGGTCGACCAGTGGAGTTCCTGCATCACTTGCGGGATCGCGCGGAGCGACTTTTCCACGATCAGCCGGCGCACATCGTCGTGGGTGAAGCTGGTGCACTTGCACATTGTGCGGGCGGTCTGCGCAACGTCGTCGCCCAGCATCAGCGCAAGCAGGCTTTCGACCAACCCGGTGCACGATCCGCAACTCGCCGAAGCCTTGCACTGCGAGCGCACTGCATCGAGGCTGCAAGCGCCGCCCGCGATGGTTGCAACCACTTTGCCCTTGCTGACGCCGTTGCAGCCGCAGATCTCGGCATCGTCCGAGAGCGCCGCAACGGCCGCGTTAGGGTCCGCGAGGGCGCCACCCCCAAGCGCGAATGCCTGGCCGAAGATCAGTCCTTCGCGGATCGACGAAACATCCTCGCCCTTTTTCAGGAGATCGAAATACCAGTTGCCGTCGGCGGTATCGCCATAAAGCACCGCGCCGACGAGCTTGTCGGCCTTCACCACCACGCGCTTGTAGAGCCCGCGTGCAGCGTCGCGCATCACGATGTCCTCGGCGCCTTCGCCGCCCGAAAAATCGCCGGCTGAGAACAGGTCGATCCCCGAAACCTTGAGCTTGGTCGCGGTGACAGAGCCGGTGTAGCCGCTCGGTGAACCAGTCGCGTGATCGGCCAGCGCGCGGCACATGTCCCACAGCGGCGCGACCAGGCCGTAGCAGGCGCCGCGATGCTGGACGCATTCGCCGACCGCGAGGACCGTGGGATCCGAGGTGACCATGTGGTCATCGACCAGAATGCCGCGTTCGACGTCGATTCCTGCCGCTTTGGCGAGTTGGGTCGCGGGCCGGATGCCCACCGCCATGACCACGATATCGGCGTCGATCACGCGTCCGTCCTTGAGCCGGACGCCGGCGACATGTCCGTCCTTCTCCACGATTTCCGCAGTATCGGCGCCGGTCAGGATCGTCTGCCCACGGCTTTCGAGTTCGGCCTTGAGCAGGAAGCCCGCCGCCTCGTCGAGCTGGCGCTCCATCAGCGTGGGCATCAGGTGCAGCACCGTCACCGTCATGCCGCGCAAGCTGAGGCCATGCGCGGCCTCCAGCCCGAGCAGCCCGCCGCCGATCACCACCGCGCTGCCGCCCTTCTGCGCGGCCAGCAGCATCCGGTCGACATCGTCGAGATCGCGGAAGGTGACCACGCCGGGCAGCTTGCTTCCCGGCACCGGGATCACCACCGGGTCCGAGCCCGTGGCGATCAGCAAGGTGTCGTAGGGTTCGACCCGGCCCGACCTTGCGATCACGGTCTGCGTCGCGCGGTCGATCTGCGCGATCGGATCGCCCGAAACCAGCGTGATGCCGTTGTCATCGTACCAGGCCAGGTCGTTGATGACGATGTCATCGAACGCCTTTTCGCCCGCCAGCACCGGCGAGAGCATGATGCGGTTGTAATTCACGCGCGGTTCGGCGCCGAAGATCGTGATCGCGTATCGCGCCGGATCGCGTTCAAGGATTTCCTCGACCGCGCGGCACCCGGCCATGCCGTTGCCGATCACCACAAGGCGTTCGGCCGGCGGTGTCTTGCGGGCGGTTTCGTCGAAAGTCAGCGGCGCATTCACTGGGGCGTCTCCGTCGGACAAGCGCACGCAAAAAAGCCGCCACAAACCGATCCAACAGGATCGCTTCGGGCGGCTTCGTTGCCACGCGTATGAGAATGTTCGGGGCGAAGGCGGCAATCGATCACCCAACGCTGGGTGGGCCGATGCTTCGCTATGCCACGGGTGTAACCGATTCGGGTGCAGTGCGGCAAGTCTATTTTGCAGTGCAGCAAAGATTTGCCGCCCCGCACCCGATCGACTTCGCTCAGTAGGTGAATTCGGCCTGGAGCCAGCCCTTTTTTGTGTTCACGCCGAAGCCCCGCGCCTTGTAATCGGCGTACTTGGCCAGCACTGTCACCCGCCCGATCTTGAAGCCAAGGCTCGCGTCGAGTTCGTTGCCGTCATAGATCCCGCCGAAGTCGCTGTCGAAGCGGTGATAGATCACCGCCGCGTTCAACCCTGGCAACGCCTTGATCTTGGGGAAAGCCTTGGCGAGGCTTGCGTAATAATTCTGCAAGCCATTCGCCGGGGTGACCAGGAACAAGTCCGCCCAGCCGTTGAACTTGTGCAATGTGGCCATCTGCGTCTGCACCGAACGTCGCACACCGGTGGCCGAAACCGCGCTGCCGAGCTTTTCGTAGCCCCCGGTCAGCGTAAACCCGTGAGCGGCCAACCCGGCTTCGGCGGCGATATAGTCCGCGCCGTAGTTCAGCGGATTGCCCTTGTAGGCCGACTGGCGCGCATAACTGGCGGCGAGCGACAGCTTGACCTTTGACGTCAGCGCAAAGCCCGCCGTGGCGCGCGCGCCGTACGTCTGGCTATCGGCGTTGAGCGTTGCGAGCGCGCCGCCTTGTGCCGAAAGCTTGTAATCGAGCAGGTAGGCAAAGCCCTTGATCGCGATTTCGGCTTTTTTCGTCCCCGCCTTCACGCCTGCACCCAGAAACACGAAGTTGCCGTCGAACGCGGTGCGTGGGAGTGCGTCCTCACCGAAGATCGTACGCTGCGCGATCGAGTATGTGCCATCGAGCGTCACCGGCCCGATCTTGCCCTCGCCGCGCACCGCGTCGAAGGTCTGCTCGTTCTGCCGCCAGCCGGCATTGCCGACCCAGCGCTGATCGTCGAGGTTGATCCGCTGGCGACCGAGCGTGACGGTCAGTTGCTTGATCTTGTACTGCACCTGGATGCGGTTGAGTTCGATGTTCTGCGGATCGGGGATCACCGCGTAGCCGGTGCGGCGCTGGCTGTTCGGGCTCACCGGCACGAACGGCAGCGCGTTGTACTTATTGACGAGGCCCAGAGTCGCCTCGCTTTCGACCAGCACGTTGACGTGGATCGGCTTGAGCTGGAGCTCGGCGCCGGCGCGGATGCGCAGGGTCAGCGCGTCGGCCTCGATGCCCGGCTGGTCGACATGTTCGTAGCGCAACCGCCCGTCGAACATCGGATCGATCGTGATTTCGGGCGTGATCGCTACCGGATCGCCGAAATGGTGCTTGGGGGCGGGTGCGGCAAACGCAGTGTGTGCAGCTCCGATCGACGCCGCCACTGCGGTCGCCGTCAGCAGATAGGTTTTCATGAAAATGCCTCCCTGGCATGGATGCTTTTGAGCGAAAGTTTCAGGCATCCTCTCGCCGGCCCCGATAATCCGGGTGCCGCTATCTGCGGGGGCGGGGTTCGATGCCCCGCCCTCTCGCCGCCCCTCAAATCAGATGCGCACGCCTTGCACGGCCGCACCCCAGGTGGTCCGCCAGCGGCGCTTTACGGAAGTCAGTCCGATCAGCGCGATCACCGCCAGCGCGGCGAAGATCAAAAAGCCCGGCCCGGCGCTGCCGGTCAGCTTCTTGGCATAACCGAGCGAGGAAGCGAGGTAGAACCCGCCGACCCCGCCGCCGAACCCGACCAGCCCGGTCATCACGCCGATTTCCTTACGGAAGCGCTGCGGCACGAGCTGGAACACCGCGCCGTTGCCCACGCCCAGCGTGCCCAATGTGGCGATGAACAGCGCCACCATCAGCGGCAGGACGTGCGGCGCGAAAGCGATCACCGTCAGCAGGATGGCCGCCACGATATAGACCACCGTCAGCGTGCGGATACCGCCGAAACGGTCAGCCAGCCCGCCACCCATCGGGCGCAGCAGCGAACCCATGAACACGGCGGCAGCGGTGCAGTAGCCAGCGATCACTGGAGTCACGCCGTAACCATCGGCGTAGTAAGTCGGCAGCGAGCTCGACAGGCCGACGAAGCCGCCGAAAGTCACGCCGTAGAACAGCATGAACCACCAGGCATCGGCATCCTTGAGCACCGCAGCATAAGCCGAAAGCGGCTTGGGCGCGGGCTGGTCGGGGCTGTCCTTGGCGACCACGAGGTAGATCACGAACACCGCGATCAAGGGGATCAGCGCCAGGCCGAGCACATTGGTCCAGCCATAGGCCTTGGCCAGCAATGCCGCGAACAGTGCGGCGAACACGGTGCCCGAATTGCCCATGCCGGCGATGCCCATCGCCTTGCCCTGGTGCTCGGGCGGATACCAGCGGCTCGCCAGCGGCAAGGCCACCGCGAAGCTCGCCCCGGCAAAGCCGAGGATTACGCCGAGCGCCAGCGTACCGGCGTAGCTGGTGATGCCGAAGTGCCACGCGAAGGCCAGGCCGGCGATGACGATGATCTGGCTGATCGTGCCGGTGCGCTTTGGCCCGATCCGATCGACCAGCAATCCGTTGACCAGCCGCAGCACCGCGCCGGCCAGCGTGGGAACCGCGACCATCAGGCCCTTCTGGCCGGGATCGAGCATCAGTTGCTTCGAGATGATCGGTGCCAGCGGGCCGAGCAGCACCCACACCATGAATGCCACGTCGAAATAGAGGAACGCCGCGATCAACGTGGGGCTGTGCCCCGATTTCCAGAACGATTTGCCCGATACGGGCGCGTAACCGGCGGTACCGGCGGCGGCTAGACTGGCCATTGTTTGGTCCTCCCTGGACTTGACGAAGCGAGATGAGAGCCGATCCTCGTGCGTACGGGCGTGACGCCCGTACGCACGTGAGCGGCGGAAACCTGGGGCTGGAAACGAAGATGGGCGATTTGGGCCGCGATGTGGGCGAACTGGTGGTGGCTGCGGGATTTGCCACGCGCACCGGACCGCGCGCCGACAACCAGGACTTCGGGGGCGTGCACTTGGGCAGCGCGCTGGAACGCACGCGCTTCGGGCTGATCGCCGCGATTGCCGACGGGGTCAGTGGCGGGCGAGAAGGTCGCGCCGCGTCCGAACTGGCGGTCCATTCGCTGGTCGAGGGGTTCTATGCGGCGCCCGATACGATGGGTGCGGCGCGCGCGATGCACGGCCCGCTGGTCGCTTACAACCGCTGGCTGCACGCGCAAGGGCAGGGCGAAACGATGCGCGACGCCGCCACCACGCTGACCGCCTTCGCGCTGCGGGGCCGCCGCGCGCATCTGGTCCATGTGGGCGACAGCCGCGCGTGGCGCTTCGCCGGCGGCCGGTTGACGTGCCTGACCACCGATCACGTCCGCAGCGAACCCGATCTCAAGCACGTGCTCATCCGCGCCATCGGCATCGAGGGTGACTTGCGGCTCGATCACGCCGACGTCGAACTGGCCGAGCACGATCGGTTGGTGCTGACCACCGATGGCATCCACGGCGTGTTGTCCAAGGTGCGGATCGCAGCGATCCTGGGCGAAGGCGAAAGCGCGCAAGCCTGCGCCGATGCGCTGGCCGATGGCGCGATCGCAGCGGGCGGGCAGGACAATGCCAGCGTGGTCGTGCTCGACGTGGTGCGGCTGCCCGCGCCCGATCACGATGGCATCCTGGCCGGTCTGTCGGGCCTGCCGACGATCGACCCGCCCGCGCCGGGGCAGAGCGTGGACGGATTTGCGGTGAAGCGCGTGCTCAGCACCGGGCGCTATGCCGTGCTGCTGGTGGCGGTGGATGGCGAGGACGGCGCCGAAGTCGTGCTGAAATTCCCGCGCCAGCAAGCGCTGACCGACCGCGCGATGCGGCTGGCCTTTGCACGAGAAATGCTCGTAGCTCAGCGAGTTGCAAGCCCCTTCGTGCTCGCCGCGCACCCGGTCCGGCCCGATCGGCAGACCGCGCTGTACGGCGTTCAGCCGCTGCTGCTGGGCGAGACGATGACCGCGCGGATCGAGCGCAGCCTGCCCTCGATCGCGCTGGGGGTGACTCAGGCCGCACGGCTGGTCCGCGCGGTGGCCGCGCTGCACCGGCTGTCGGTGATCCACCGCGACATCAAGCCCGACAACGTGATGCTGACCGCGGATGGTGGGCTGAAACTGATCGATCTGGGCGTGGCGCGGCTGCCGCGCGTCGAGGATTTCCGCGAGGGCGAGATCCCCGGCACCCCCGGCTACATGGCGCCCGAACAGTTCGACGGCGAGCCCGGCGACGAGCTGACCGACCAGTTCGCGCTGGGCGTCACGCTCTACCGCTGGTTCACCGGCAAGGCGCCGTTCGGTGAGCAGGAGGCGTTCCAGCGCCCGAAGTTCGGCCGCCCGGTCGCGCCGTCGGTGCATCGCCCCGAAGTACCGAGCTGGCTCGACGAGGCGATCCTGAGGGCGATCCAGCCCGATCGCGGGGCGCGCTTCGGCGATGCGGTCGAGATGCTGCGGGCGATCGAGGGCGGTGGCGCCGCGGCCACGCGCTTGCGCCGCAAGCTGCCACTGCTGCAACGCCATCCGCTGCGGTTCTGGCAAGTGCTCAGCGCATTGCTCGCGGCGGCCCTGCTGGCCTCGCTGCTGCTGCGCTGAACTTTGCCCCACAAATCGCATCGTCGCTCCGGATTTGCGCACGCAAAAAAGCCGCCACGAACCAGGTCATTCGACCTGATCGGGCGGCATCGTTGCCACGCATTTTGAGAGTGTTGCAGGCCGGCCAGGATCGCCCCTTCATCGGGGCGCACCGGTTCTGCTCGACGCCAAGCTAACCGATTCGCGAGGCGGTCGTAAAGCGATTTTTGCAGTGCAGCATCGAATGAGGCTCAGCCAAGCCTGGCCAGGTAGCCCTGCGGATCGAGTGGATCGAACACGCCGCCGTCGAAGAAACGGTTGCTTTCCAATGTCATCGCACCTTGCTGCGTGCCAACCGTAGTGGTCTGGAAGATGCTGCCTTCGACCTTCGAACTGGCCCCGGGCAGCGGTTCGCTGGTTCCGATCAGCGCGCTGCGGTAGACATCGGGGCGGAACACCTGCGCCACCTTGCGTGCATCATCGGCATCGAATGCCAGTCCGTCCCACCGCACCATCTGCGTGTAGAGCCATTCGGCCTGGCTGACCCACGGGAAGTTCGCCGCCTCGCGGTACTGGAACATGAAGTCCGGAAAATCCACCAGCGAACCACCCCGCGCCAGCAACAGGCGATCCGATATGGCTCGCTTGATCAACATGGATGAACCATCGAGGTACTCCGGCCGCGCCAGGATCGTTGCGTTGTCGTCCCAGTTCCGCGGGTCGACGAAATGCCGGCCGGCCTTGATCAGCGCGCGGATCAGCGCTTCGATCTGGTCTCGACGATCGGCCAGCAGCGGTTCGCGCAACGCCAGGACCTTCTCCACGCCGCGCCGCCAGATCTGGGCGGTTGCCAGCACAATCTCACCAGCACCGGCTTCGACCGCGACGCTGTTCCATGGTTCACCGACGCAGATCGCATCGACTTCGCCCAGTTCGAGCGCATCGGCGCAGAACGGTGGCGCCACGGTGGTGATCTCCACATCGCGATCGGGCCGGATGCCGCACGCCGCGAGCCAGTAGCGCAGCATGCAATTGTGGCTGGAATGGCGATGCACCACGCCGAAGCGCAGCGGATTGCCCGCTGCCAGCCGTTCAAGCGCAACCACGCGCAAGGCAGCCCCCACCCGCGATGGATCGCCCAATCGCCCGGGTTCACCGATCCGGTGCGCCAGTTCGGGCCGCATCGTGATGGCATTGCCGTTCAGCCCGAGCACGAACGGCACCGCCAGCGCCTGCGCCGGCCGCCCGCGTCCGAGCCCCTGGCCAAGCGAGGTGCTGATCGCCAGCGGCGCGACCATGTGCGCGGCATCGGTGTGCCCGTACAGCAGCCGATCGAGCACTGTGGCCCAACTCATGTCGCGCACCAGCGTCAGCGACAGGCCTTCCTCCTCGGCAAAGCCGTGCTCGCGCGCCAGGATCGGCAGGCAGGCATCGACCAGCGGCAGGAAGCCGATCGTGAGCGAACTGGTCATTTCCCGTGTTCCGGATGCGTGTTGGTCAAAAGCATGTGAGCGGTGATCAGTGCCTCGGCAATCTCGGCGATGCGGCGGCCCTGGTTCATCGCGGTGCGGCGCAATTCGGCATAGGCCTCGGGTTCGGTCAGCCGGCGCTGGTCCATCAGGATGCGCTTGGCCCGATCGATCGCGTCGCGCTCGGCGAGCTTGCCCTTGGCCTCGGCCAAGTCGGACTGGAGCCGCGCGAAGGCCTGGAAGCGCCGCACCGCCAGATCGAGCAACGGCCGGATGCGATGCGGCGCGAGCCCGTCGACAACATAGGCCGAAACCCCGGCATCGACCGACGCGCCGATCGATTCTTCGTCGCTCTCGTCGACGAACATCGCGATCGGCCGGTCGAGCGCGCGGCTGACCACGAAATATTCCTCCAGCACGTCGCGCGACGGATTGCCGAGATCGATCAGCACAATGTCGGGGGCGATCTCGCCGATTCGGGCAACCAGTCCGCGGTGTTCGGTGACGATGAAAATCTCGCAATCGTCGAGCGCAGCCAGCCCCTCGCGGATGACCGCGGCGCGGGTGGTGCTGACGTCGACGATGGCGATCCGCATTGGTTCATTGTGCAACGCAGCAAGCGTGGTGGCAATGGCCGCTTACCGGGACCGTTCAAGAACTGCTGTTTTCAGCGGTACAGGCATGTGCAAGGTCGGACACGATTGCCGCGTGGCGCGCCAGCCAGCCAGGTTCGCCGATCAAGCCCAGCCGGCGCACAAAGTCATAGCCGGCGAGCCTGACCCCCACGATACCCGGACTGGCCAACGATGCTGGCGCGGTTGTCACCCCGGCGCCGGCGGCGACCAACGCCAGGCACCGTTCGTCGTTGTCGCTGCGCAGCGCAAACGGCGGGCGGATGCCGCGCGCGGTGAAGAACTGACTGGTTTCGCGCAGGATTTCGCAACTGCGCCGCGCGATCATCGTCTCGCCGGCAATGTCTTCGGGGGCGATGCGGGCGCTTGCGGCCAGGCGGTGGTCCTGTGCCACCATCAGTAGGTAGGGTTCGGGCGGCAGCAACGGAACATCGCCGTCACGGTGCAAAGTCAACGCCAGATCGATCCGCCCGGCGTCGAGCGCGGCGCGCAATTCGGCGTCGGTGCTTTCGATCAGGTCGATGCGAAAGTGCGGTGCCAGCGTGGCGATCAGCGTGCGCAAGCGGGCGCTCGCCACCGATCGGATCGTGCCCATCCGCAGCAAGGGCGCGGGAAGTGCCGCGAGCGCGCCTTCGAACTGGTCGAGCCCGCGAAACTCACGTTCGGTGCGCCGCGCGAGCGGCAGGAATCGCGCGCCCGCCTCGGTCAGCCGCACCCGCCGCTTTTCGCGCACGAACAGCAGCGCGCCCGCCAGCCGTTCGAGTTCGGCCACGCCCAGCGACAGCGTGGGCTGCGTCACATTCAGCCGCGCGGCGGCGGCGGTGAACGTGCCGGCATCGACCACGGCAAGGAACTGACGGATGTGGGTGCGTTTTATCATAGGCAAATCTTATGGCAATGGCGGCTGGAAATCAATTTTGTGCAAAGGCCGCGCTGGCTTAGGATGCACGTGGGAGACCTGCCGGAGAACACCATGCGCGCTACGCCCGATTTCGATTTTGCGCTGCCCGAAAGCGCCGTGATGATCCGCGACGCCACCGCGCGCTTCGCCGACGAGAAGATCGCGCCGCTGGCCGCTCGGATCGATGCCGAGGACTGGTTCGCGCGCGAACTGTGGCCGCAGATGGGCGCGCTGGGGCTGCACGGCATTACGGTCGAGGAAGAATGGGGCGGGCTGGGGCTGGGCTATCTCGATCACGTGATCGCGGTGGAGGAAGTGAGCCGGGCATCGGCATCCATCGGGCTTTCCTATGGCGCGCACTCCAACTTGTGCGTCAACCAGATCCGCCGCTGGGGCAACGACGAGCAGAAGTCGAAGTACCTCCCCGGGCTGATTTCGGGCGAGCATGTCGGGTCGCTGGCGATGTCCGAGGCCGGCGCCGGATCGGACGTGGTGTCGATGAAGCTGCGCGCCGAGGCGGTGCAGGGTGGCTATGTCCTCAACGGCACCAAGTTCTGGATCACCAACGGCGCCGAGGCCGATACGCTGGTGGTTTATGCCAAGACCGGCGAGGGATCGCGCGGGATCACCGCGTTCCTGATCGAAAAGCACGACGAAGGCTTTGGCATCGGCCAGAAGATCGACAAGATGGGCATGCGCGGCAGCCCCACTTCCGAACTGGTGTTCAACGATTGCTTCGTTTCCGAAGAGCGCATCATCGGCCCCTTGCACGGCGGGGTGGGCGTGCTGATGAGCGGCCTCGATTACGAACGGGTGGTGCTGGCCGGGTTGCAGTTGGGCATCATGCAGGCGTGCCTCGACACGGTGATTCCCTATGTTCGTGAACGCCAGCAGTTCGGCAAGCCGATCGGCGCGTTCCAGTTGATGCAGGCCAAGATCGCGGACATGTATGTCGGGCTGCAATCGGCGCGGGCTTATACATATGCCGTCGCGCGAAGCTGCGATGCCGGACAGACTACGCGCTTCGACGCCGCCGGGGCGATCTTGCTCGCATCCGAGAACGCTTTTCGTGTCGCGGGCGAGGCGGTTCAGGCATTGGGCGGCGCGGGCTACACGAAGGACTGGCCGGTAGAACGTTTTCTCAGGGATGCCAAGCTGCTCGACATCGGCGCGGGCACCAACGAAATTCGCCGGATGTTGATCGGGCGCGAACTGATCGGGGCCGCTTGATGTCTGCCCCCGTCCTGACCACCACGTTGATCGCCGATAGCCCCGAGGCGCAGCAGCGCGCCGCACACAATCGCGCGCTGGCCGGAGAACTGCGGGCCAAGGTGGCCAAGGCCGCGCTGGGGGGCGAGCAGAAGTCGCGCGATCGGCACACGTCGCGCGGCAAGCTGCTGCCGCGCGACCGCGTGGAGCGGCTGCTCGATCCGGGCTCGCCGTTTCTCGAGATCGGCCAACTCGCTGCCAACGGACTCTATGGCGGCGACATACCCGGCGCCGGGCTGATTTGCGGAATCGGGCGCGTTTCGGGGCGGCAGTGCATGATCGTGTGCAACGACGCGACGGTGAAGGGCGGCACGTACTACCCGCTCACCGTCAAGAAGCATTTGCGCGCGCAGGAGATTGCGCAGGCCAACCGGCTGCCGTGCATCTACCTCGTCGACAGCGGCGGCGCGAACCTGCCCAATCAGGCCGAGGTGTTCCCCGATCGCGATCACTTCGGACGCATTTTCTTCAACCAGGCCCAGATGAGCGCGCTCCAGATCCCGCAGATCGCCTGCGTGATGGGCAGTTGCACCGCGGGCGGCGCCTATGTGCCCGCGATGAGCGACGAGACCGTGATCGTGCGCAACCAGGGCACGATCTTCCTGGCCGGCCCGCCGCTGGTCAAGGCCGCCACGGGCGAGGAAATCACCGCCGAGGAACTGGGCGGCGGTGAACTGCACACGCGCAAATCGGGCGTGGCCGATCACCTGGCCGAAAACGACGAGCACGCGCTGACGATCGTGCGCGATATCGTCAGCCACCTTGGCCCGGTCCACGCGCACGGGCTGCCGCTCAAGGAACCGCGCGCGCCAAAGTACCCGGCCGAGGACCTCTACGCAGTGACCCCCGACGACGTGCGCGCGCCTTACGATGTCCACGAAGTGATCGCGCGGCTGGTCGACGGCAGCGAATTCCACGAATTCAAGGCGCTGTATGGCGCCACGCTGGTCTGTGGCTTCGCGCATATCTGGGGGATGCCGGTGGCGATCCTGGCCAACAACGGCGTGCTGTTCTCCGAATCCGCGCAAAAGGGCGCGCATTTCATCGAACTGGCGTGCCAGCGGCGCATTCCGCTGCTGTTCCTCCAGAACATCTCGGGCTTCATGGTCGGCGGCAAGTACGAGGCCGAAGGCATCGCCAAGCACGGCGCCAAGCTGGTCACCGCAGTCGCCACCGCCACCGTTCCGAAAATCACCGTGCTGATCGGCGGCAGCTTCGGTGCGGGCAACTACGGCATGTGCGGCCGCGCGTTCGAACCGCGCTTCCTGTTCACCTGGCCCAATTCGCGGATCAGCGTGATGGGCGGCGAACAAGCCGCCGCCGTGCTCGCCACCGTCCACCGCGATGCTGCGAAGTGGAGCGCTGACGAGGCCGAGGCGTTCAAGGCCCCGATCCGCCAGATGTACGAGGACGAAGGCAACCCCTACTTCGCCACCGCGCGGCTGTGGGACGATGGCGTGATCGACCCGGTGCAGACCCGCGATGTGCTGGGGCTGGCGTTGGCGGCCGCGTTGGAAGCGCCCATTCCCCAACGCCCGGCGTTCGGCGTGTTCCGGATGTAAGGAGACGTGATGCCGCTGATTCTCGCCCTGCTTGCCGCGCAAATGGCCTCGCAGCCACCGCTGCCCAAGGGCACTGCCTTGCCGCCGCCCGCAAGCGAGGAGGGCCAAGTCATGGTCCCGGTCAACGCCGCGCTCGCCGCGATCGGCGCGCGCGATGCGGTCGCGCTCGGGCAGACGATGCGCTCCGATGCCACCACCACCACCGCCACCG
>NZ_JANXWG010000107.1 GCF_025351285.1 Novosphingobium sp. | reverse complement strand
TGGCATCTATCCCGCGCGCGTTCATTTCCTTCCACCGCCGCAGCGCGCGCGCGGGCACGCTGGCGGTGACGTAAAGCTTGGCCGGCGCATCGGGCGCGATCACCGTGCCGATGTCGCGCCCGTCGAGCACCGCGCCGCCGGACTGGCCGGCGAAGGCCCGCTGCCGTTCGAGCAGGGCCGCGCGCACCGCCGGGTGGATCGAGGCGCGGCTGGCGTAACCGCCGTTTTCCTCGGTGCGCAGCGCGGGGTCGGCGAGCAGGGCTTCGGGGAAGCCGCACGCGGCCAGCGCATCGGCTTCGCGATCGGGGTTTCCGCCGTTGCGCACGGTCTGCACGCCGACTGCACGGTACAGCAGCCCGGTATCGAGATGCGGCAAGCCGAAATGCGCGGCAAGCGCGCGGGCGATCGTGCCCTTGCCCGAAGCGGTGGGGCCGTCGACCGCGATGACCAGATCGCTCATGCCGGCTTCCCGCGATTGCGGATCGCGGCGACCAGGCCGGCGGCGGCGATCAGTCCCCAGCAGGTTTCGAGTACGGTCGCGGCCAGGTTGAAGTGGACCGACAGCGACGCCAGCAGCAGCACCGATCCGACGAGGTTGACCGCGTTGAACCACAGCTTGTCGAACGAAGGCGAAAAGTTGGCATAAGCGAAGGCCGCCAGGAACAGCGCGCTGCCGATCAAGCCGATCACGTCTGCCGCAAAGCCGCTCATGTCCCCATCGCTCCGGCGAGCAGGGCTTCGAAGGTCGGGAAGCTGGTGGCGATCGGGCGCGTATCATCGACCGTGACGCCGTGACGGCTTGCGAGCCCGGCCATCGCCATGCTCATTGCGATGCGGTGATCGAGGTGCGTGGAGACGGCCGCATTGTTCCCGCCCGAGAGCGGTTCACCGTCGCTGCCGTCGATGATCAGGCCATCCTCGGCTTCGGTCACCCGCGCGCCCACGAGCGTCAATGCGGCGTGCATCGCGGCGATGCGGTCGCTCTCCTTGACGCGCAATTCGTCGAGACCGCGCGTGACGGTGCGGCCCTTCGCCAGCGCAGCCGCGACGAACAGTACCGGAAACTCGTCGATCATGCTCGGCGCGATGGCCGGATCGACCTCGATGCCAGTCAGCGCGGAATGGCGCACCCGCAGATCGGCCACGGGTTCGCCGCCCACGTCACGGCGGTTCACTTCCTCGATTGCACCGCCCATCTGCCGCAGCACGTCGAACAGTCCGGCGCGGGTGGGGTTCAACCCGACATTTTCGATCACGAGGTCCGATCCGGGAACCAGCAGCGCCGCAACCACGAAGAACGCCGCCGAGGAGGGATCACCCGGCACGACAATGGTCTGCGGGCGCAATTCGGCCTCGCCGGTCAGCCGGATCACCCGCGCGCCAGCTTCGTCGATCTCGACCGTCAATTCCGCCCCGAAGCCGCGCAGCATCCGTTCGGAATGATCGCGCGTCGGCACCGGCTCGATCACCGTGGTCACCCCCGGCGTATTGAGCCCCGCCAGCAGCACCGCGCTTTTCACTTGTGCCGAGGCGACCGGCAGCCGGTATTCGATCGGCACCGCGGGGGCTATCCCGCGCATGGTCAAAGGCAAGGTCCCACCGGGCGCGCCAGTGAAATCGGCCCCCATCCGCGACAGCGGCTCGATCACCCGGCCCATCGGGCGGCGCGACAAGCTGGCATCGCCGATGAACGTCGCGGTGAGCGCGTGGCTGGCGAGCAGGCCCATCAGCAGCCGCGTCGAGGTGCCCGAATTGCCCATATCGAGCGCGGTGCGCGGCTGCATCAGCCCGCCGACGCCGACGCCGTGGATGCGCCATTCGCCATCCGCCTGCCGTTCGATCTGGGCGCCCATCGCGCGCATGGCGGCGGCCGTCGCCAGCACGTCTTCGCCCTCCAGCAGCCCGGTCACGCGGCTTTCGCCCACCGCCAGCGCCGACAGCATCAGCGAGCGATGGCTGATCGACTTGTCGCCGGGCACGCGAATTCGGCCGGTCAGGGGCCCGGTCGCGATGAACTGGCGCGGGATCGCCGGACTGGACGGATGGGACACGGGGGCAGGGCTTTCGAAGCTGGGCAACGGATGCAGGCGGAGCGGGCTTTTGACAGCGCGACTTGCGTATGGCAAGGCGCGCCGCGCGCCGGAGTGGGCAGGCCGGGGTGAGCAGACTGTCCGCCCTTGCAGCCGCCTCGTCAGACCCTATCTTCGCTTCGAGCTGTCGCTGCACAGGCGAAGCACACAATTTTTGAGGACATTTCATGGTCAAGCCAGAATGGGGCGCCAAGCAGAGCTGCCCGAAGTGCGGCACCCGTTTCTACGATCTGGGCAAGGACGATCCGGCCACTTGCGTCGAATGCCGTTATGCCTGGACGCCCGATCCGGTGCTCAAGTCGAAGCAGCCGATTCCGTATGAAGAAGTCAAGAAGCCCGAGGCTGTGGCCGACGTCGATCTGGCCGAGGAAGATCTGGACATCGACGAAGACGGCGATTCGCCCGACAACGATGTCGACCTGGGCGGCGACGATGATCTGGGCGTGGCCGGACACGACGACGACGCCGTGGAAGTCTGATCGCTCGTAGCCCCGATCGGACCTTGTGCGATGCGCAAGTCCGATCGGGGCGAAAATCGCGCTTGCCAGTTGTGCAGGCGTTCGACTAAAGGGCCGCTTCCCGCAGCGGCAACCCACTCGATCGAGTGGGCTTTTCCAGCGGGCCGCGCCCTTCCCAACGGGCGCGCGCGATGGGTTCAGGGGCCTTAGCTCAGCTGGGAGAGCGCCTGCATGGCATGCAGGAGGTCAGCGGTTCGATCCCGCTAGGCTCCACCATCGCATTTTTTGCACCACGACATGTCCCGGCGGTCCGGCAGCCGTACGCAAACCTTGTTGAAGGGTTATCGCGTTAACCAGCCTTCATAAGACCGCGCCGTTGTGAATTCTTTAACCCAGTTTGCTACGAATCGGTTCGGGACAGCGCAAATCGCGCGGCTCCGACGGGGGATTCGGGATGAGGTTTCTGAGCAGGCTGGCGCAGGACATTGAAGGGGCCACGGCGATCGAATACGCATTGATCGCGGTGTTCATCGGCATTGCGCTGATCGTGTCGATGCAATCGCTGGGCAATGCGCTGTCGAACAACTTCGCGCTGGTTGCCAATGCCGAAAACAACGCCAACGCCACCGCCGCCGGGTCTGCTTGATCGGTGCGCGCCCGCTCACCGGCACCGTGATTCCGGTGACGAATTGGGGGTTTCCGGGCGTTGAAGGGGTGAAGGTTCGTTTGGCGGGCAAGCGAAATTCCTTGCGCGCGCTTGCATCGATCATTCGGCGGCATGGCTGACGCGGGCTTGAGGGTATCTGCATTGTCGCGGGATGTCGTCTGACGGGGCTCGCCCATGTCCCGGTGGACATTGCCCTGTCCTCGCCAAATGGTAGAGGACCCCATGCTGTCCGACATCGAGATCTCGCGCGCTGCCGCGATCCGCCCCATTTTCGAGATTGCCGAGCGTGCAGGAATCCCTGCCGCTGCAATCGAACCCTATGGTCATCACAAGGCCAAGATCGATACGCACCTGCTGGATAGGGGCCGCCTCGATCCGGGCGAGGCCGCCGGCAAGCTGATCCTTGTAACCGCGATCAATCCCACGCCGGCAGGCGAGGGCAAGACGACCACCTCGGTCGGCCTGGCAGACGCGCTGAACCGGATCGGCAAGCGCACGATGCTGTGCTTGCGCGAACCGTCGCTGGGCCCGTGCTTCGGCACCAAGGGCGGGGCTGCCGGGGGCGGCTATGCGCAAGTCGTGCCGATGGAAGACATCAACCTCCATTTCACCGGCGATTTTCACGCGATCACCAGCGCGCACAACCTGCTCGCGGCAATGATCGACAATCACATCTACTGGGGCAACGCGCTCGAGATCGACGTACGCCGGGTCACGTGGCGGCGCGTGCTGGACATGAACGATCGGGCATTGCGCGACATCGTGCAATCGCTTGGCGGCGCCGTTAACGGTTTTCCCCGGCAATCGGGGTTTGAAATCACCGTCGCTTCCGAAGTGATGGCGATCCTGTGTCTCGCCGACGGGCTCGCCGATCTCGAGGCGCGACTCAGCCGGATCGTGGTGGGCTACACGCGCGACAAGCGGGCGGTAACGGCGCGCGATCTCAAGGCAGACGGCGCCATGGCCGTGCTGCTGGCGCAGGCGATCAAGCCCAATCTTGTCCAGACGCTCGAAGGCAATCCCGCGCTCGTGCATGGCGGCCCGTTCGCCAACATCGCGCACGGCTGCAATTCGGTCATAGCGACGCGGACCGGGCTCAAGCTGGCCGATTATGTCGTGACCGAGGCCGGCTTCGGCGCGGACCTGGGCGCGGAGAAATTCTTCGACATCAAGTGCCGCCAGTCGGGCCTGCGGCCCGATGCGGTGGTCATCGTGGCGACGGTCCGGGCACTCAAGATGAACGGCGGCGTGGCCAAGAGCGATCTTGCCCACCCCGATGTCGAGGCGGTCCGGCGCGGGGCGGTCAACCTGGTCCGGCATATCGAGAATGTCCGCCAGTTCGGCGCGCCCGCGGTGGTCGCGATAAACCGCTTTCACACCGATGACGACGAGGAACTGGCGGCGATCGTGGCGGTCGCCGAAGCGCACGGATCGCAGGCCACGATCTGCACGCATTGGGCCGATGGCGGCGCCGGTGCGGAGGAACTTGCGCGGCGCGTGGTCGAAATCGCCGACGCCGCGTCGCAATTCGCCCCACTCTATGACGATGCTATGCCGTTGTTCGAAAAGATCAACACCGTCGCGACCCGCATCTACCGCGCCGAGGCGGCGGTGGCCTCGCCCGAAGTGCATGCGCAACTCGCGCGGTGGGAGGAGGCGGGCTACGGGCATCTCCCGGTGTGCATCGCCAAGACTCAATACAGCTTTTCGACCGACCCGGCCGCGCTCGGCGCGCCGACCGGGCACATCGTGTCGGTGCGCGACGTCCGGCTGGCCGCAGGCGCAGGCTTCGTGGTCGCCATTTGCGGCGAGATCCGGACGATGCCCGGCCTGCCGCGCGTGCCCGCTGCGGAGACGATCCGGGTGGACGCCGATGGACGGGTCCAGGGTTTGTTTTGAAGCTCGCGTTCAACTCTGCCGGTGAACGTGCGCTGGGCGGGACTCTGCTTTCCTACATGGCGATGATGTGTCTTAACCTGCGCGATGATCCGCAGCCTCCCCCTGGCATTCGCGTCCGTTCCGGTTTCTCGGACCCGCGAATTTGCTCCGGAGTGGAAGGTCACACTTTCGGGGTGGGATCGGTGGGGTCTGGAGCGGGCTGACCAGCGCGTCGATGCTGTGATTGGCATCGGTAAAAGGGAGGTTCGGCAACGACTTGAAGCGCAAACTTCAGAAGCAAAAGCCTACGCCGAAGGCGCCTCCAGTCCCCCGAACGTCACACAGTTTCACACCCCGTCTCGCGTCAATATCCCAAGCCCCCGTGATGCAAGGCGCGAACCTTTGGTGGGTCGCATTTGCAAGGCAAATGCCTGGGGCCATTGCGCGCGGGAGGCTCCTACTTCTTCAACCCGATCTCGCGCAGCCGTTCCTGCAGGTAATCATCGGCGGTGATCGGCGCTTGCCCGTCTTTTGGGGAATACCGATCCGGGTTCTCCGCCGTCACGCACCCCGGCAGCGTGTGAAACGGGAAATCGCTGCGCAAGTGCAGGAAGAACGGCATCGAATAGCGGCTGTGCAGCGCACGCGCGCCGGCCGGGTTGCGGACACGGTGGGTGGTCGAGGGGAGGACGTGGTTGGTCAGGCGTTGGAGCATGTCGCCGATGTTGACCACCAGCGCGCCGGCGGGCGGGTTGACGTCGAGCCAGGTGCCATCCTTGGCCAGAAGTTCGAGGCCGGCTTCCTCGGCGCCGAGCAGCAGCGTGATGAGGTTGATGTCCTCGTGCGCGCCGGCGCGGATGGCGCAGCTTTCGGCGTCGGGGACGGGGGGGTAATGCAGCAAGCGCAGCACCGAGTTGCCGTCGGCGATGGCGGGGTCGAACCACTGGGCGTCAAGGCCCAGGGCAACCGCGATGCGCGACAGGAGGCGCGCGCCGGTGTGGTCGAGCGCGGCGTAAAGCGCTTCGAAGGTCTCGCGGAAGTGATCGGGGCGGGTGGGCCACACGTTTGGCGGCATCGATTCGCGCAACGGGTGATCGTCGGGCAGGTCGCGGCCGACGTGCCAGAATTCCTTGAGGTCGTGAAGCTTGGCGCCCTTGGCGATTTCGGTGCCGAACGGAGTGTAGCCGCGTGCGCCCGACTGACCTGACAGCGCGTAGGCACGCTTTTCATCCTCGGGCAGCGCAAAGAATTCGGCGGTCAGGCGCCAGGCTTCGTCGATCAGCGCGGGATCGATGCCGTGATCGCGCACCATCGCGAAGCCGAAGGTGCGGAAGCTTTCGCCCAGTTCGCGCGCCAGCGTGGCGGGATCGTCGGTCAGCGACAGGACGGGAAGGGTGGACAGAGTCATTGTGGCCCTCGGCAGAAATTGCGTTTATGCGCCGCCTCATACAAACTTTCTGGTGGCCTGACATGACGAAAAATCCATGACCGAAACGACTGAGCGACGCTATTGGCTGATGAAATCCGAACCTGACGCCTATAGCTGGGACGACCTGAACGCCGAGGGCGAGGGGACATGGGACGGGGTGCGTAACCATCTGGCCGCGCGCAATTTGCGGACGATGGCCAAGGGGGACTGCGCGTTTTTCTACCATTCGAACATCGGGCTCGAAATCGTGGGAATCATGACGATCAGCAAGCCGGGGCTGACCGATCCCAATGACCCGACGGGCAAGTGGGCGGCGGTCAAGGTCAAGCCGGTGAAGCCGCTCAAACGCGCGATCACGCTCAAGGAGATCAAGGCCACTCCCGAACTGGCCGAAATGGACCTGCTGCGCCAGTCGCGGCTGTCGGTGTCCGAAGTGCGGCCGACGGAGTGGGAATTTATCCTGGCGATGTCGAAGCGGAAGCTGCCTCAAGGTTAATGTCCCACTGCGGAACGGATGGCAGATCGGGGCGATCGGGCGGGTGCCAAGTGGTGAATCAAGCGTTAAGATCGCATGATGAACAGACCACTCGTCCTCACCAGCGAAGCCGCTCGGCATCCGTTCCGGCGCTCGCTCCCCGCGCATGTGCTGCGGGCCATGCCCAGCTTCGAACCCGAAGTGATTGCCGCGCAGGAACGGGCGGAAGCAAAGTCGGCGCTGCGATCACCCAACGTCGATCCGCGGGCGTTGACGCGGGCTGACGGCAAGGATTTCCTGTTGGCGTTCGTGTCCGGGTTCGTCGCGTTCAGCCTGTGGCTCGCCTGACTTCGGCTTAGTGCCGCCCTTCGGCGACCGCTTTGCATTCGGCTTTGTAGAGCATCCAGCCGAGCCACGCCGAAACGATGCACATGCCCGCGCTCAGCAGCAACTGGTCGACGATCGCCACGTGGATCGCGCTCAAGGCCACCGCGAGGCCCGAACCGACTACCATCGCGCCCGAATTGACGATGTTGTTGGCGGCGATCGTCCGCGCGGTTTCGCTTTTGTCCGAAATGGTGGTCAGGAACGCGTAGAGCGGCACGACGAACATTCCGCCGGCCACCGCTATGCCGAGCAGCGACCCTAGCAGATAGGGCGCCAGCGGTTGCCCGATGAACATCGGCACGCTCATCAGCCCGCCCTCGGGGCTGGTGGCCCAGGCTTTGCAGACCAGGTACAGCGCCACGATGAACAGGCCCATCGCAATGACCGACGCGGGGGAATAACGCGCCGATACGCGGCCCTTGAGCAGCGCGTTGACCGAGACCGAGCCGATCGCGATCCCCACCGAGAAGATCACCAGGAACAGGCTGGCCACTTCCTTGCTGGCGCCCAGCACGTTCTTGGCGAGCGGCGGAAACTGGATGAACAGCACCGCGCCGATCGTCCAGAAGAAGCTGATCGCCATGATTGCCAGGAAGATGCGGCTTTCGTGCGCGGTCTTGTTGACGAGCTGGAACGAGGCCCGCAGCAAGTGATAATCGAGCGGTTCCCCCTTCTCCGCCGGCGGAGCGGGGGGGACAGCTCGCGACGTCAGATAGCCGACCACCGCGGTCGCGATCACGCCGACTGCCGCCCATTGCACCGGAATCCAGCCTGCCAGGATCGTGCCGCCCAACACCGCGATATAAGTGCCGGCCTCGACCAGTCCAGTGCCGGCCAGCACTTCGTCCGGATGGAGGTGCTGCGGCAGGATCGCGTATTTGATCGGGCCGAAGAAGGTGGAATGCACGCCCATCAGGAACACGCCTGCCAGCATCAGCGGGATCGCGAATTCGGTCACCGCGATGCCTTTCCAAGCCATCACCAGGCCCAGTGCGCCGATCGCCATGATGGCAATCTCGCAGGCCTTGATGATGCGGATGATCTTCGCCTTGTCGCGCATGTCGGCCAACTGGCCCGAGAGCGCGGACAGGATGAAGAACGGCAGGATGAACAGCGCCGAGGCGATGGCGGTGAACTTCGCTTCCTCGGCTTCGGAATTGTAGAGGCTGTAGACCACGAACAGCACGACGGCGTTCTTGAACAGGTTGTCGTTGAACGCGTTCAGCAGCTGGGTCACGAACAGCGGCAGGAAGCGCCTCGAATGGATGAGGTGCGTGGAAGTCGTCATTCGAACCCTGTCAACATCCCTCGACGTAGCACTGTTGCCAAGCCGGACCCCGGCCTTTTCGAGCGCGACCCTAGCGACATGGGCCGCACGAACAAGGGCCATGACAAAGGATTCGCACAGCCACAGTCCGCGCCTTTTTGAGTATCGCAGCGCCGATCGGCAAAAACCGGTTCCCACTTCGGGAAGCGATGTTCTAGGACATGACGCGATGCTGACCCTTCCAAACATCCTGACGCTGTCGCGGATCGTCGCGGTCCCGCTGCTTGTTGCCCTGCTGTGGTTTCCGCATTGGCCGGCCGGCTATGCGATCGCCTTTGCGCTTTATGTGCTGATGGGGCTGACCGATTACTTCGACGGCTATGTTGCACGAGCGCAGGGCACCGTCTCGCGGCTGGGCGTGTTCCTCGATCCGATCGCCGACAAGATCATGGTCGCCTCGGTCATCCTGATCCTGGTGCACAACAACGATATCCACGGACCTCAAGTGGTGGCCGGGCTGGTGATCCTGCTGCGCGAAATAGCGGTGTCGGGCTTGCGTGAATTCCTGGCCGGGGTGGCGGTATCTGTGCCGGTCTCGCAACTGGCCAAGTGGAAGACCACGCTGCAACTGGTGGCGCTGGGAGCGCTGATCCTGTCGGGCGCGGCGCCGTTGCAGAACTGGATTCACCAGGTCGGCATCGCGGCGCTGTGGGGTGCAGCGGTGCTGACGCTGATCACGGGCTGGGATTACTTGCGCGTGGGCCTCAAGCACATGGATTGACGCATTGATTGACGCGATCGGGGCGCAATCACTCGAGATAATCCTTGCGCAATTGCGCGCGTTCGGCCGGGCCGACACCGAGCTGCTTTTCGAGATAGGTGTCCATTGAACCCCAGCGGCGGGCGATCTCGGCCAGAGCGAAGGTGAGGAACGGGGTGCCGTCCCCGGTCAGCAGCGGGGTGGGCCGGGGCACCGGCTTGCCGTCGGCCGGGCGATAATGCGCGAACATCGCGGCGGCGGGATTGCCTGGGAACTGCGCAGGATCGATCGCGGGCATCTCGTATTCGGGATGGCGGTACTGGGTCGACAGCAGGTAATCCTTGATGACCACCTCGCGCGGCACGCCAAGCGCCGACAACAGGATCGCGCTGGCGATCCCGGTGCGATCCTGCCCGGCCGAACAATTGGTCACAACCGGCGCCTGCTTGCGCAGCAGCGTCGCGAACAGCACGTGCAATTGCGGTTCGAGCAGGTCGATCATCGCCGGATAACCGGTCTCGGGCGTAAATGCGCCCTTGGGCATGATCGCACCGAAGCTGTAGCCGACCGCGGTGTAGGGCACACTGGTAATGCGGCTGGGCGCAAGCTGGCGTTCTTCCGACGAGCGCAAGTCGATCATCTGCCGCAGGCCCAGGGCGGCAATCTCGGCCCGGTCGGGCTCGCTAAGCAACGGGGTCGCGCCCGAACGGAACAGCAGGCCCCAGCGCACGGTCTTGCCATCGGCAGCGAGATATCCGCCAAGGTCGCGGAAATTCGATCCTTGGTCGAGTGGCAGCACGCGTTCGGCCACCGTCACCACGGTCTGGTCGCGGGTGTCCTTGAGGAAGAAATAGGGCCGGGCGTGCGCCGGTGCGGGCAGTTCCAAAGCGCCCCTGGCGTTGGCGCGCGCGATCACCTTGCCCTTGGCGACATCGGTCCCATCGGCCTCGATCACGTCCACCGGCGCAGTGTTCTGCCAGCGCACCAGCAGTTGCCCTTGCGCGGTGCGTTCGACGCTGGCGTCGACGACACGCGCGCTGGCCGTGACGCTTGCCGTCATGGCCAGCGTCACGGTCAACGCGGCCGCGAGTGATCGAAATTGCGGTATGATCATCGTGCGTCCCTTAGAACCTGATGCTCAATTCGCCGCCGAACGTACGCGGATCGTTGAAGAAACCCGCGATGCCGGCGGTGGCCGAGCCCGACTTGTAGAACAGGTGCTGCTCGTCAAACAGGTTGCGCGCCCAGAACGCCACCGTCAGCCGGGCGCCATCGTGGTTCATGTCGATATCCGCGATGGCGATCCGCGCGTTGACCACGAACGCCTTGTCGCCCTTGGGCTGCGCAAACAGCACCGCGCGGGTGGTGGGATCGTAGTTCGAGTCGGTGTTGTTGGCATAATAGCCCGAATCGTAGTTGCCATCGATGTGCATGCGCAGCCTGGCGCCCATCAGCGGGGTTTCGTAATCGATCGCGCCGTTGGCAGAATATTCGGGGGTGTAGCTCTGGTAGATCGGGATCGGCACGGTGATGAACACGCCGCCGGTCTGCGGGAAGGGGTTGAGGGTGTCGGGGATCTTGACGCTGTTGTAGGCGAAACTGCCGCTGAGCGTCAGTCCGGCGACCGGCGCCACTGTCAATTCGGCTTCCACGCCCTTCAAGCGGCCGGTGCCCGGCGCGTTGACGGTGTTTGTGGTGGTGCGCGTGGTGTTGACCACCACACCGTTGATGACGTCCTGATAGAGGCCGCTGAAATCGACCTGGATGTTCTTGTAAGTGCCGGTATAGGCCGCGAGGTTCAGCCGCGCGTGGTGATCGAAGAACTCGGTCTTGGCGCCGATCTCGAACATCTGCACGGTTTCGGGATTGAACGCTGCGTAACTGACCGAGCGCGAATTGGCGCCGCCCGAGCGGTAGCCGGTGCTGAACTTGCCATAGACGTGGATGTCCTTCGCAACGTCGATCGCCAGGTTGAGGAGCGGGTCGACGCGCGACTTCGAATAGACCAGCGGCACCGGCGCCTGCACGTTGACGCCGTTGACGGGCAGGATCGGCGCCGCGCCGTTCACGGTGAACAGCACGCCGCGCTTCTTGTCGTTGGTGTAGCGCAACCCGCCGGTCAGGTGGATGATGTCGTCACCGATGGCTGGGGTGTAAGTGGCCTGCCCGTAAAGGCCGATGCTGGTGGTCTT
>NZ_JANXWG010000086.1 GCF_025351285.1 Novosphingobium sp. | reverse complement strand
GCCAGAGCCCAGATGCCCCCCGGTCTGGCCGACAGCGCGGATCATCTCCCCGCGCAATTCATCCGCCAGAGGCCGCAACTGCGCCGCATCGAACGCGCGCAAGTCCGCAGGAACATCGACCTGGTCGAGCAAAGGGGTGGCGACAACAGGAGTTGGGGTGACTGTCATGTCACGGCCATTACACTTTTCGCGCGGGGGTGTCGATTGAGGCGCAGCGCTGCTAGTGTGATCTGAGAGTTACACAACCCGGAGTTCGCCATGTCCTTGCCCGCCTCCAGCGCGCCGCTTTGTTTCATTGCCACCACCGATCGCGCGCGCGCCAAGCCGTTCTATGCCGATGTGCTGGGGCTGAAGCTGCTGGGCGAGGACGAGCACGCCGTCACCTTCGATCTCGGCAACCGCACACCGATGCGGTTGACCACGGTCGAGCATCATAGCGCCACCGGCTACACCGTGCTCGGCTGGCATGTTTCGGACATCAAAACGACGGTCCGTGCGCTGACGGCCAAGGGCGTGGCGTTCAAGGTCTATGACGGATACGGGCAGGATGCAGACGGCGTCTGGAGTTCGCCCGGTGGTGGTGCCTCGGTCGCGTGGTTCACCGATCCCGATGGCAACCTGCTGAGCCTCACACAGTTTGGCTGAAGCTGTTCAGTCGTTCGAGCAAGCCCCGCACAGTCCGCGCAATTCGACAACCGGGCGCACCTCGGCAAAGCCGGCGGTGCTCGCTGCATCCCGAAGCGCGCCGGTAAGCCTGTCATCATCGATGTGCGTCGCCTGGCCGCAGGCATCGCAGATCAGGAAGATGCAATCGTGAAGGCAGCCGGGGTGCGGGTTGGCGAGGTAGGCGTTGGCGCTCTCCACCCGGCGCGCCAGATTGGTCCGCACGAACAAGTCGAGGATGCGATAGACGCTGTTGGCCGCCACGCGCTTTTCGCGTGCCTTGCCCACGCTTTCGGCAATGTCGTAAGCCGACGCCGGGCGTTCGCAGGCGACAAGCGCCGCGAACACGTCGGCGCGCATCTCGGTCCACAACTCGCCCTGCGCCTCGAGCGCTTCGTGTGCGGCCGAGACCAGGTGCGCCCCGCTGAGATCGTGATGCGCATGTTCGTGAAGCGATGCCATGCCTGCCGCAATAGGCGCAGTGGCACCTCCGCGCAAATGCTCAGCCGCGGGTGAAATCGGCTTTCCAGTATTGCGGGAACATCCGCTTCAGCGCCGCCACTTTGGGCAAGTCCCACCGCGTGATGTAGGGATGATCGGGATTGTGCGCCGCGAAATCCTGATGGTAGCCCTCGGCCGCATAGAACGGACGGCCGGATTCGACCCGCGTGACGATCGGTCGATGCCACGGGTTCAGAACCTTGAGCTGCGCCAGGTAAGCCGCCGCCACGCGGTTCTGTTCGGGGCTCTGCGGGAACAGCGCATTGCGGTACTGCGTGCCCGAATCGGGGCCTTGGCGGTTCAGTTCGGTCGGATCGGTAACGACCGCGAAGAACACGCGCAGCAATTCGTCATAACGTACGATCCTGGGATCATACGTGACCTTCACTGCTTCCGCATGGCCGGTGTCGCCGTCGGACACGCGTTCATAAGTAGCGGTCGACGCGTTGCCGCCATCGAAGCCCGAAACCGCGCTGGTTACGCCCTTCATATGGCTGAACACCGCTTCGACGCCCCAGAAGCAACCGCCCGCGAATACCGCGGTCTTGAGCCCGGGGGTTTCACTGGCCTTGATCACGGCGGCGGGTGTCGCCACCGCGCCTTCGGCCAGCGCGGGCGAGCCCTGCATGCCGAAGCCGACGGTTGCGCCTGCCGCCAGCAAGGCGAGGCCGAGGCGGGAAATGGTCTTGGTCATCGGGTCTGTGCTCCAACGGTATGGGTGGCCGATGCCGCGATCTGCGCGCGCGCTTCGACGCCCATCGTCGCCACCAGGCCGGCGGTGCCGATCAGGAATCCGATCGCGAACGAGCGGTAAAGGTCTGATTTGAAGAGGCGCATGGCCGGTTCCTTGTCTCACTTGATTGGCATTTGCGGGTTTAAATGATTCGCGCTGAGCCCGCAGTGAACGCGGTCACCAGCAAACTGTGCACGGGATCACTTGGTGGGCACTCGGAACCGCTCAGGCAGCGAAGCGCACCCACACCGGGGCATGGTCCGAAGCTTTTTCCCGCCCGCGATGGTCCTTGTCGACGCCCGCCGCCACCAACTTGTCGGCCAGTTCGGGCGAGAGCAGCGCATGATCGATGCGAAAGCCGTGATCGCGCTGCCAGGCGCCCGCCTGGTAATCCCAATACGTCCAGCAGTGCCCGCGCGGGTGATGCAGGTCCAACGCGTCGGTCCAGCCATCGTTGACCAGCCGGCGCCAGGCATCGCGCGATTCGGGCTGCATCAGCGCATCGGTTTCCATCGCGCGGACCGAGGACGTGTCCTTGTCCTCGGGGATCACGTTGTAATCGCCGATCACCACCGCGGGCACTTCCTCGGCGCTGATCTCAGCCATTCGCGCGCGCAATCGCTCCATCCAGCGCAGCTTGTAATCGAACTTGGGGCCGGGCTGCGGGTTGCCGTTGGGCAGGTAGATGCACACCACGCGCACCCCGAAAACTTCGGCCTCAAGGTAGCGCGAATGCTCATCCTCGGGTTCGCCGGCCAGCCCGCGCTGGATTTCGACTGGTTTTGCGCCATCGGCCAGGATCGCGACGCCGTTGGAACCCTTCTGGCCGTGCCAGATGGCGTGGTAGCCGATCTTTTCGAATTCGGCGGCGGGAAAGCCTTCGTCCTGCGTCTTGATTTCCTGCAGGCAGGCAACCGCAGGGCGGGTTTCCTCAAGCCATTCGAGCAGGCGCGGCAGCCGCGCCTTGATGCCGTTGATGTTGAAACTGGCGATTTTCATGGAACTGGTCCGGCAGGTTGGGAATGCAGGCTATTCGGCGGGACTCGCCGGCCGGTTACACTGCGAAGCTGGAACCGCAACCACAACCCGCCGTAGCCTGCGGATTGGTCACCTTGAACGCCGCGCCGCCAAGCGATTCGACGAATTCCACGGTGCTGCCCGCGACCAGATCGAGGCTCATCGGATCGACCAGCAGCTTCACGCCATCGGTTTCGGCGACGGTGTCATCGGCTTCGGGCCGGTCGGCGAGGCCGAACTGGTACTGGAAGCCAGAACAGCCGCCGCCTTCGACCGACAGCCGCAACATGGCCGGTTTGGCCTGCTTGGCCGCGATCACCGCGACGCGCGCGGCGGCGCTGGGGGCAAGCGTGATCTGTGGGGCTGTTTCGGTCATGCCGGGAAGATAGGCGCTCGCCCGTCCACTCTCAAGCGCCGCACACGCGAATCACGCCGACTGGATGTATTCGCGCATCGCTTCTGCTTCGGCCTCGATACCGTCGATGCGGTACTTCACCAGGTCCCCGATCGAAACGAAGCCAAGCATTTTCCCGTCGGCCACCACCGGCAGATGCCGGATCCGCCGCCGCGTCATCAGCGACAGCGCGTGCAGCACGGGCATGTCGGGTTCGATCGAAATCGCCGGCGCGGTCATCACGTCGCGCACTTTCATCGCCAGCGCCGCGGCGCCGTGCGCTTTCAGGCAATACAGCACATCGCGTTCGGAGAAGATGCCCGCCACCGGCTCGCCATGATCTTCGACCGGCAAGGCACCGATGCGTTTGGTCGCGAGCACCGCCACCGCTTCGGCCACGGTGTCATCGGCGTGACATTTCCACACATCGCTTCCGCGACCGGCGATCAGCCTGGAAATCGTCATCGGCATCCTCCCTTGTGGTATCGCTGGCGTCTAAACCCTTTGGCTGGCATCGGCCCGCAAGGGCGATGTCGTTCGCGGCGATCATGCCAAATTTTGCGCCCATGCAAAAGCGTTCGTCGCAATATGCCATAATGGGCAGGCAAACGGGATTGCGGCCGTCACCAACCGCGCGCATCTGGGAAGGATGACTGCGCCTTCGCCGCTCGATGATCCCCACAACGCCACGCACGCCTGGGCGCATTACCGCCGGCTGCTGAAGTGGATGCTGCTGGCCAGCATGCTGACGGCCGCGGCGGCTGACACTTACCTTTACGGATCGGTCGGGATGGTTTCGATCCACTTCTTCATCGCCGCGTTCCTGGGCATCACGCTGACGATGATGCTGATGTCGGCGCTGATGGGGCTGGTGTTCCTGTCGAGCGGCACCGGCCACGACGAATCGATCGAAGACCCGCTGAAAGACCTGCACGACTGGTAGAGTGTCAGGGTGCAGGCGGGTTCAGCCGAAATTCCTCAACGGGAACGCCGCCGATCAGATGCTCCTGGATGATCCGTTCGAGCACCGGTGGCAGCGCCGAATGGTACCAGACCCCGCCCGGTTCTTGCGGAGAATAGACCACCGCCACCGGCCCGGCCAAACACACGCGCAAGCAGCCGACCTTGTTGCGCATCACCCCCTGCGGCCCGCCCAGCTTCAATTCGCCCAGCCGGCGCTTGAGGAAGTTCCACGCTTCAAGCGCGACTTCGTTGGGGCAGCACTTGGGCTTTTCGGCATCGGCGCAGAGGAAAATGTGCCGCTGCATGCGAAAGCCGCCCAGCAGCGCCAGCGCGGTTTCGGCTTCGGTGATGGTTGTCGGGTCGGTCATTTCAGCGCCCATTCCATCAGCGAATCCCGGAACGCCTGCGGCATCGGCGCCGAGCGCAGCCCGTCTGTGCAAACCAGGACCGAACGCGCAAACGAGATCGGCTGGCCTTCCTGCGCGAGGAACTGCACCACGCGCCAACTGCTGCGGCCGACGTCCTCGGTCGCGACGAAGGCGCTGACCGGGTGCGGGAAATGGCCTTGCGCCAGGTATTCGATCCCCACGCTCGCCACCATCGGCCGCAAGCCGCCGTCCATCACTTCGTTGATGCCGGTTGCCTGGCCGAAGCGCACGCGGGCATCCTCGAGCATCGTTGCGATCGCGACGTTGTTGATATGCCGGTTCGAATCCATGTCGGAAAACCGCGAGGTGATCTCGTGGCGAAAACGATAGCGCGCGCCATCGCGCAGCGCCGGATCGGGCTTGGCCATCGGATCAGGTCCCGCGACGGATGGTGGGCAGCAATGCCATCGGGATAGCGATGGGCATGTCGAGCAACTGCTGCGCCTTGCCCTTGGCCAGCGGGTCCAGCCTGAGGCTCGCCATCTGTCCGCCGCCGAGCGCATCGAGGAAATGGAAGTTGAGCGCGTTCAGCCCGGGCACTTCGTAGCGGCGCACTTCGGGATGCGCGCCGCCTTCGAATTCATGCGCAAACCATTGGCGCAGCGCGGGTTCGGTCAGTGCGGCGCGCAAATACGGCAGATATTCTGGCCGCCGCGCGATCACGCCGACGTTGAAGGCATCGCCCTTGTCGCCCGATCGCGCCCAGGCGAGATCGATCAGCGAAACTTCGACCGGATCGGTGGCCACGGTGGCCGCACCCGCTTCGGGCCGGACCAGTGCGGCGGTGTCGAATCGCGTCGAAGGATCGGGCACGGCCGTCGTTTCGCTGGCATCACCCAGCGTGATCGTCACTGGCACCGCGCCGCGCTCCACCGTGGTCGAGAATACCCGCAGCACCGGGCGCACTTCGGGCCGGCCGCCGAACCAGCCGGTGGTGCCGACCGCCATCGAGGTCGTCGGCGAATCGAATTCGCGGATGAAGCAGGCCATTGCCGCGGCGTCCTCGTGCTCCACGCCCACGCGGCACACCACTTCGCGCGTATCGCTGCCACGCGCGTTCGCGCCATAGCTTGCCTCGGCGCCGAGCAGTTCGATCCGTTTGGCGCGGAATGGCGCGAGGTTGCGTTCGCGCAGCATTTCCTCGACCCGCGTCAGCACGGCTTCGCTCTGGCGCTGGCCCTTGCGCGCGGCATCGCGGCCCACGATCGGCATATGCGCAAAGCAGCGCAAGCCATCCTTCCAACTGAGCGAGACCTTGTAGCGGCCGGACGGAGCATGGCCGATGCAGCCCGATACGCGCACGCGGTGCTCGCCCGCTTGCTCCAGCTTCAACGCGGTGAAATCGCACGTCACGTCGGGCAGCATGTAGGCTTGCGGATCGCCGACTTCATACAGCACCTGCTCGGCCACCACCGGCACAGAGACCAGCCCGCCGGTGCCTTCGGGCTTGGTTACCACAAAGCTGCCATCGACTTCGCATTCGACGATCGGGTAGCCGATATGCGCCCAGTCGGGCACTTGCTCCCAATCGGTGAACAGCCCGCCCGATCCTTGCGCGCCGCATTCGATCACATGCCCCGCCAGGCTGCCCGAGGCGAGCTGATCGAGATCGTCCGCACCCCAGCCGAATTCGTGAATCAATGGCCCGAGCGTCAGCGCCGAATCGACCACGCGGCCGGTGATTACCACGTCGGCGCCCATCGCCAGCGCGCGTGCGATAGGCGTCGCGCCGAGATAGGCGTTGGCGGTGACGATCTTGTCCTGCGGCGGAAACGGCGCGCCGGTGAACATCTCGCCGCCTTCTGCGGCCAGTTCGGGCAGGCGGCCGATCATCTCGTCGCCCTCGATCACCGCGATCTTGAAACTGAGCCCCGCCTCAGCCGCGATCGCCGCCATCCGTGCGGCGCAGGCTTGGGGATTGACCCCACCGGCGTTGGTGACGATTCGCGTGCCGGTCTCGCGGATCAGCCGCAGGTTGTCCTTCCACACCCATTCGGTGAAATCGAGCGCGTAGCCCGAATCGGCACGGGCCTGCCGCATCATGCCCAGCAGCGGCATCGTCGCTTCGGCCAGGTAATCGAGCGCGAGGTAATCGATCCCCGCCTTCATCAACTGCGCCGGCGCTACCGAGCTATCGCCATAGAACGCGCAACCGCCGCCGATGCGCACCACTTTTTCGCTCACTTGGTGGCGTCTGCGGTGTGGAGCCACTTCGACAGCCATGCAAACACGGTGCGATGCCATTGTAGCGAGTTCTTGGGCTTGAGCACCCAATGGTTTTCATCGGGGAATACCAGCAGTTCGCTCGGCACCCCGCGCCGCTGCGCCGCGGTGAACGCGGCCAGCCCTTGCGTGTAGGGGATGCGGAAATCCTTCTCACTGGTGATTACCAGCATCGGCGTGCGCCACTTGTCTACGTGATTGACCGGGTTCCATTTCTCGAACGCGGCCGGGTCCTCATAATACGTGCGGCCGCCATGTTCCCATTCATCGAACCAAAGTTCCTCGGTCTCGTAAGCCATTGCGCGGGCATCGAAAACGCCGTCGTGCTGGACGATGCACTTGAACTTGTCGGCCCACTGGCCTTCGATCCAGTTCATCATGTAGCCGCCGTAGCTGGCGCCCATCGCGCAGGCATTGCCGGTATCGACCGCCGGATCGAGCGCACCCGCCGCCGCAAAGCCCAGCTTGAGATCTTCCAGCGGCTTGCCGCCCCAATCGTTGCGGATCGCATCGGTGAAGGCCTGTCCGTAACCGGTGGATCCGTGGAAATCGACCGACACCACCGCATAACCTTGGCTCGCGACTACGCGTGGATTCCAGCGGTTGGACCAGGCATCGTTGAACGAACCTTGCGGTCCGCCGTGCACGTAAAGGATCGCCGGCAGCTTGCCCGAACTGGCTGGCCGAGAAACGGCCAACTTCGTGATCTGCCCCCACACGGTATCGCCGCCCGCGCCCTTGAAGCTGAAGCGGCGCGTGACGATCGGTGCCAGCGCGGCCAGCCGGCTGGCATCGAGATCGGTCAATCGCTGCGGCTTTACGCCGATCTTCGCCACGTAAAGCTCAGCCGGGGCTTCGATCGAATCGCGCTTGAACACCAACCGCCCATCGGCGAGCACGGTGACATCGCCGATATTGCCCTCTCGGCCCGGGAAGAACGTCAGCCGGGTGACCGCACCGCTCGTGGCATCGATGCGGAAAACCGGCGTATCGAGCACGTCTTCGGCCGTGGCCAGCAACGATTTCGAATCGCGGCTCCACGCCAGCGACGTCGGCGAACGGTCCCAGCCTTGCGTCAGCGCGCGGGTCTCTCCGCTGGCAAGATTGCGCAGCCACACCACCAGCCGGTCCGCCTCGTAGCGCGGGCGCGCCATCGCGGTCCACGCCAGCCACTTGCCATCGGGCGACAGCGCGGGGGTGTTGTCGGTCGCCTTGTTGGCCACGGTCAGGTTGCGCGGAGGCGAACCGTCGATCGGCGCCCACCACAAGTCGAGGTTGGTCGAAGTGGGCTCTTGCGCATCCGCCAGCCTCGCGGTGAAAACCACCGACTTGCTGTCGGCGCTCCAGCCGATCTCTCCGCCATCGCCGAACGGTTTGGTGGGCGCATCGCCGACAAGCCCGCCGCTGGCAGGATCGCCATCAAGCGCGCGTCCGGCGCCCACAACGCGGCCTTGCGCATCGAGATCGAACGCGAATACGCGGTTGTACTTGCCCGGCGTCGACCAGCTATCCCAGTGGCGCACGAAGCCGGTGCCATTGCGGAACAGGCGGCCGCTTCCCGGGCCAGGATGCGAGGTATCGCCATCGTCGGCACAACCGCCGAACGTCGCGCACGCGCGGCCCACTTCGCCCCACACCGCGATGTGCTTGCCATCGGGCGCGATCTTGAACCCGCCAGCATCGGTCTTGAACTGGCTGGCCGGCACCGGCGCGCCAACCGCCGCACCGCGTGCATCGAGCTTCACCGACCACGATTGCATGGTCTTGGCGGCGTCGGTCGCGGCGCCCGGCGCCTTGGCGCCGGCGAGGAAGTACAGCGTGCCATCGGGGGCGAAGGCCGGATCGGACACGTCACCATCGTATTCGAGTTTGATCGGGGTGGCCTGCCGACCATCGAGCGGCCGGGCGTAAAGCGCACGGGTGCGGGCATAAGTCAGCGGATCGGTGTGAGTCTGCTGCCACACCACCAGCTTGCCATCGGGCGATACCGCGCTGCCGCCCAGCCGTTCGAGCGTGATCAGGTCTTCCGCGCTCATCGGCGCGGCGGGCCCGGTATCGGTCTTGGCCTGGACGGAGTGGGACAGTGCGGCGAGCGCAAGCGCGGCGATGGGGGTGATCTTGGATACGGTCATGCGCGCAGCGTTAATCGCTGGCGGGCCGAACGCAATGGCAATCGAAGAGGACCGATTGCCGAGCGGGATCAGCCCTTCTTGCCGGCGATCCGCGCGATTTCGACCGCCACCAGCCGTTCGACCATCGCGGGCAGGTTGCTTTCGAGCCATTGCGCCAGCATCGGCCGCAGCAAATCGCGAGTCAGGCCTTCGAGCGAGGTTTCACCCGAACGCACGATCTGCGGAGCGACGCCCGGCTGCGACAACATCGCCAACGCGGCCAGCGATTCGCGCATGGAGGCGACGGCGGTTTCTGCCACGAGCGGCTTGGCGGAATCCTCGTCCATCGCGGCAGTTCCTTGGGTGTCCGGATCGTCGTCGTCGCGACCGGATTCGGCATCGCGATCAAACGCGCCGGGCCCGTCATGGCCTTGGGCGTCGGTCAGTTCGAGGACCGACTTTTCTTCGACCTTGGGTTCGGCGGCGGCTTGGGGTTGAACCGTCGGTTGCGGCATGGCCACCGAGGGCGCAGCGGGAATCGTGCGTTCACGCTGGGTGCGATGTTGCGCCGCTTCTTCGCGCGTATCGCGAGCGATCACTTTCTTGATCGATTCGAGGATCTCCTCGACCGAAGGTTCGCCCGCCTGGCGCATAAGCAGTGTTTCCCCCATCAGTCCAATTCCCCAACCGAGCGGCGATTTCGTCCGGTTCCCCCAGCCGACCAGTCAACGAATCGCCTAAGGCCCCGGTTCATGGACCGGGTATGGCACGAATTTTTGCATCTTGCGCGGGTGTGTCAACCGTACGGGTCGACTGCGCAACCGGCTCGCGATCGCGCGACCAGTCCCAGATCGCGTTGTGGACGCGTCGGTAGTTGGTATCCGGATCGTAGAGCTGGCCGCCCAGCACGCCCGGCGCATCGAGCCCCAGATCGCGCGCTTCGGCGCGGCCGATCGCCGAAATCAGGTTGAAACCGGCGACATAGGCATTGCGCCGCGCGGTCACCAACTGGACTTGCGCGTTGAGCAGTTCCTGTTCGGCGTTGAGGATGTCGAGCACGGTGCGGTTGCCCACGGTGCGTTCTGCGCGCACGCCTTCGAGGCTGAGCGCGGCCGCATCGACCGCGGTCTGGTACGTGGCGATCACGTCGGTGGCCGAGCGCCATGACGAATAGGCCGAGCGCACCCCGGCGATCACTTGCCGTTCAACGCCGATTTCCTGTTCGAGCGTCTGACTTTCGCGGGCTTGCGCCTGGCGCTGCTGCGCCGCGGGCAGACCGCCCTGAAAGATCGGGATCGACGCGCGCACGCCCACTTGCCCGGTCGTCTGTTTTTGCGTGAACGTGCCCGCCGGCACCGAACTGCCGCCCAGCGTGCCGATGAAGTTGGTGTAGTCCACCCCGCCGAACGCGCTGACCTTGGGCAACCGGCCCGCGCCCGCAACCTTCACGTCATAGCCCGCCGCCTTGCTGCGCAACTGGGCTGCAAGCAGGTCGGGGTTGTTCTGCAACGCGATGGCAACGGCTTCGTCGGGACTGGCAGGCAGCAGCGGGAGCGGGGGCGGGGGCGCCAGATCACCCGGCGCCTTGCCGACGATCTGGATGTACTTTTCGCGCGCCGACACGAGATTGGCCTCGGCGCCGCGCAAGTTGCCGCGCGCCAGTGCGAGGCGGGAATTGGATTGCGCGACATCGGTGCGGGTCAGGTTGCCGATTTCGAACTGGTCGCTGGTCGCCTTGTAGTTGACCACGAGCACGTCGACATTCTTCTGGTTGAGCCCGACCACTGCTTCGTTGGCGATCACGTCGAGATAGGCCGCGACGGTTTGCGTGAACACCGAACTTTCGGTCGACCGCAAATCATCTTTGCCCGCGTTCACGCGCGTTTGGGCCGCCTGAAGCGAGTTTCGCACGGCCCCACCCGAATAAAGCGGCACGCTCAGGTTCGCCTGCGCATCGAAATCGCGATCGGGCGAGGTGAAGCTGTTGGCGCTCTTCTTCACGAACTCGGTGTACGTGTTGGTGCCGCTGAGCGAGGGCAGCCCGGCCGATCGCGCGATCGGTACGCCTTCATCGACCGCGCGCTGGTTGGCGCGTGCGGCTTCGAGCGTTGGGTTGGACTTGTAGGCGTTGACCAGCGCATCGCGCAGATCATCGGCAAAGGCCGGAACCACCGCCGCTTGCGCGAGCACCGCGATGACGGCAGCGCCTCGCGCCAGGAATACACGACTGCGGCGCGTCAAGGTCAGAAGCTCCACTTCTTCTCGGCCGCAAATGCGGCAAGGACTGCGAAATCCGCCTCGCCCAGCGCGGCGAAAGCGACGCCTCCACCTGCCCCATTCGGCCCAGCCCCGCCCGACTTGCGCCCTTCGGCCAGCCGCGCCACGCCGCGTTGGATCAAGCCGGTGATGATCCGGCCATCGGGCGCAAGTTGATCGGCAATCGCCTGTGGCAGTTGCTCGATCGCGCCGTCGATCACGATCAGCGAATAGGGTGCCGCAGCCGCCCAGCCCGCCGTGAGCGGGCCTTCGTGCCATTCGCCACTGCGTTCGGGCGTGGCTGCCAGCAGTGCGGCATCGTCCTCGACCACCGTCAGCGAGCCGACCAATTGCATCAGCAATGCCGCCAGGTATCCGGTGCCGCCACCAATCAGCAGCGCGCGATCTTCAGTGCGCGTGGCCGCGGCTTCAAGCATCTGGCCATGCGTTACCGCAGGCGCCAGCACGCGTGCTCCGTCCAAAGGCACGGCCCGATCGGCATATGCCACCGCGCGGCGGTCCGCGCTCACGAAGGTTTCGCGCGCAACGGTGTTGAAGGCGTTCAGCACAGCGAGCGCATTGACACCGCTGGTGCGCAACTGGCTGTCGATCATGGCGCGTCGCGCTTCTGGCATGGCGCGCCGTGCATCTGGCATGGCGCGCCGTGCATCTGCCGGGGCCAGCCGTTCTTCCACCAAACTCATTGATCCCTCACTGGCGTCTCGAGCGGCGCATTCGCATTTCTGTATTGCACCAGCAACACACCACGACAAGCCAACATCGGGGCGGCATGTAGATTATCGCCTCCGAACCGCCAAGCGCTTTGCATGATCGGCACGGCGACGTTAGACACCGCAGCGGAGCTATTGGGCGAGCGATGCGACAATCTCGCAACAGGCTTCATTCACTTTGGCAGGAGGCAGGCCGCCGTGGGCGAAATGGTGACGATCCGTGAGGAAGACCTGATCGAGAGCGTGGCCGACGCGCTCCAGTACATCAGCTACTTCCACCCGATGGACTACATCCGCGCGCTGGGCGTGGCTTACGAGGCCGAACAAGGCCCGGCGGCCAAGGACGCGATCGCGCAGATCCTCACCAACAGCCGGATGTGCGCCGAAGGCCACCGCCCGATCTGCCAGGACACCGGCATCGTCAACGTGTTCATCAAGTGGGGGCAGGATTGCCGGCTCGAATCCGACAAGACCTTGCAGGACGTGGTCGATGAGGGCGTGCGCCGCGCCTACCTCAACCCCGAGAACAAGCTGCGCGCCTCGATCCTGGCCGATCCCGCGTTCACCCGCCGCAACACGCGCGACAACACCCCGTGCGTGCTGTCAGTCGAGATGGTCAAGGGCCACCACGTCCATGTCGACGTTGCCGCCAAGGGCGGCGGCAGCGAGAACAAGTCCAAGTTCAAGATGATGAACCCCAGCGATTCGATCGTCGACTGGGTGCTCGAAATGCTGCCGCAGATGGGCGCCGGCTGGTGCCCGCCGGGGATGCTCGGCATCGGCATCGGCGGCACCGCCGAACATTGCGTGAAGCTCGCCAAGCAAAGCCTGATGGACCCGATCGACATGGGCGAACTGAAGGCCCGGGGCCCGCAGACCGATATCGAGAAGATGCGCGTGGAGATCTACGACAAGGTCAACTCGCTGGGGATCGGCGCGCAAGGGCTGGGCGGGCTTTCGACCATCCTCGACGTCAAGATCGCCGACTGGCCGTGCCACGCCGCGGGCAAGCCGGTGGCGATGATCCCCAATTGCGCCGCCACCCGTCACGCGCACTTCTCGCTCGACGGATCGGGGCCGAGCTTCCTCGAAACCCCCGACCTCGACGCATGGCCCAAGGTGGAATGGGCACCCGATGCGGCCGCGAAAAAGGTCGATCTCGACAACCTCACCCCCGAAATCGTGCAAAGCTGGAAGCAGGGTGACCGCCTGCTGCTCAACGGCAAGATGCTGACCGGGCGCGATGCCGCGCACAAGCGCATCCAGGATATGCTGGCCAAGGGTGAGCAACTGCCGGTCGAATTCCGCGGCCGCGCGATCTATTACGTCGGCCCGGTCGATCCGGTGATCGGCGAAGTGGTCGGCCCGGCCGGCCCCACCACCGCCACGCGCATGGACAAGTTCACCGACACGATGCTCGAACTCGGGCTGCTGGCGATGATCGGCAAGGCCGAGCGCGGGCAAGGCGCGGTCAAGGAAATCGCCAAGCACAAGGTGGCTTACCTGATGGCGGTCGGCGGCGCGGCTTACCTGGTGGCGCGCGCGATCAAGGAAGCCAAAGTCGTCGGCTTCGAGGACCTTGGCATGGAGGCGATCTACGAATTCACCGTCAAGGACATGCCGGTGACGGTCGCGGTCGATTCGGAAGGCAACAACGTCCACGAACTGGCGCCGATGATCTGGAAGAAGAAGATAGCGGAAGAACACCTGCTTGAAGGAGCGTGATGGCGCGAATCGGCTGATTCGACGCCATCTGTTCGACCAACCGCCAATCCGCGCCGACCGGCGCGGCTGGCGGTTGGCCCTGCCCGCGCGCTAGGGTCGGTCGATGGACCAAATCAAGGACTCGCCTGCGATCCAGCCGCCGGCGGATGATGCTACCTCGGATATCGCCCGCGTTCCGCCGCGGCTCGTGCTGCTTTCGGCCAGCGCAATGTGGCTGCTCTATTACGTGCTGGTCACGCTGCGCAGCCTGTTGTTCAACGACACCAGCGATCTGGGCGAGATGCTGTGGCGGCGCGCAGTGGTCACGCTGGCCGGGATCGCGGTGACCACGCTGGCCTGGCCGGTAATCGCACGGTTCGACCGCCACAGCCTGACCGTGCGCGCGATCGCCGCGCTGGTGGTGATGCTGCCCGCCGCGCTGCTGCTGGCGCTGGTCAACCAGAAGGTGTTCGAACCAATCGAAGCGCGCCAGATGGCGAAAGAGGCGGCAGCACAGGCCAAGGCGGGAAACACCGGTCCGGTCACGATCATCCACAACGACGGCGGAAATATGCTGATGGATGGTCCGGCCGCGCGGGCCGAGGCACTGCGCATTGCCGCAGAGGCGCAACGCCAAGCCGCCGAGGCGCAGCGCGAAGCCGCCGAAGCCGCGCGCGAAGCCTCCGAGCGAACTCTTGCCGCCATGCGCGAAGCCCGGTCGGCCGGCGGCCAGACCCAGGCGGCGCCAGCCCCACCGGCAGTTCCCGCCATTCCGGCCCCGCCCGTACCCGCGTCGACGGTTCATGTCATGGCGCCCGCCGCGCTTCCGGCGCACGTCACATACGACAGCGGCGAGGCGAAATGGCAAATCCTGACCGATGTCGTGCTCAGCCGCTATTTCCTGCTGGTGGCGTGGGCGGCGCTTTATCTTGCGCTGGGCAATGCCGAGCAGGCGCGCGTGGCCGAACGCCGCGAGGGCCAATACCGCCGCGCGGCCAAGGCGGCCGAACTGCGCAGCTTGCGCTACCAGGTCAATCCGCACTTCCTGTTCAACACGCTCAATTCGCTGTCGGCGCTCGTCATGGTAGGCCGCGCGGACGAGGCCGAGCGCATGATCCAGTCGATCGCGCGGTTCTATCGCCACAGCCTGGCCGCCGATCCCACCGCCGATCTGCCGCTGGCCGACGAGATTGCGCTCCAGCGCCACTACCTCGACATCGAAGCCGTGCGCTTTCCCGAACGGCTGGTGACCGAGTTCGATATTCCCGCCGGGCTGGAAACCGCGTGCGTGCCGGGCATGATCCTCCAGCCACTGGTCGAAAACTCGATCCGGTACGCGGTTTCGCCCAGCCGTCACCCCGTTACCGTGCGGATCAGCGCGCGCGAGGCGGGCAGCCTGCTGGTCCTGACCGTGGCCGATGATGGTGCCGGTGCGAGCGCCGTGGCCGGTGCGGCAACGCCCGGCACCGGCATCGGGCTCGCCAATGTTCGCTTGCGGCTCGAAGCCCGCTTCGGCAACGGTGCACACTTGCAATGCGGCGCGCTGCCTGCGGGTGGCTACGCCTCAATCCTGACCCTGCCCCTGGTGCGCAATGCCTGCTGAACCGAACTTGCCGTCCGACCAGACCCCGCTGCGCACGCTGATCGTCGACGACGAGCCGCTTGCAGTCGAACGCCTCCAGATCCTGTGCGCTCGATTGCCGGCGCTTTCGGTCATCGGCACCGCCAGCGATGGCGCGGCTGCGTTGCGGCTGATCGAAGCGCTGACCCCCGATCTCGTCCTGCTCGACATGACCATGCCCGAAGTCGACGGGCTCGGTGTCGCACGGCAACTGGCCGCCGCGGCGGTCGCTTCCGGCCACCGCCCGTCAGTCATCTTCGTGACCGCGCACGAAGACTTCGCGGTCGACGCGTTCGATCTCGACGCGGTCGACTACGTGCTCAAGCCCGTTTCGCCCGACCGGCTTGGCAGAGCAGTTGGGCGCGCGGTCAATCGCGCACTCGCCCGCCGATCGCAGCCCGCCATCGCAGCAACGGGCGAAGCTGCGCCCGTCAGCCAGTGGCTGGAAGAACTGTGGGTGCCGCATCGTTCCGAACTCGTGCGGCTGGCCACGATCGACCTCGACCGGATCGATGCCGATCGCGATTATGTGCGCCTGCATACCGCAGGGCGCAGTTACCTGATGCTCCACACCATCGCCGGTCTCGAATCGCGGCTCGACCCTGAGCGTTTCATCCGCCTCCATCGCTCCACGATCGTGCGCCGCGATCGCATCGCCGGTTTGCGCCATGACGGCCTGGGCGTGTGGTCGGTCGAACTGGTCGACGGTGAGGCAGTGCGGATCGGGCGGACGTATCTGGCGCGGGTAAAGGCGATGGCGGGGCGGTAAGCCTCAGGCGCGCGGTGGACGGCGCCGATAGCTGAGCGCTTCCGCCATGTGGACCCGCGCAATCTGTTCCGCACTCGCCAGATCGGCGATCGTGCGCGAAACACGCAGGATGCGGGTATAGCCGCGCGCGGTCAGTTTCATGGCATCGGCGGCTTGCAGAAGCAGCGCCTGCGCCGAAGCATCGGGGGTCGCGAAGGCTTCGAGCGTGGGCCCGTCGAGTTCGGCATTGCTGCGTTGGCCGGTTCCTTCGAGCCGTTTCGACTGGACCGCGCGGGCGCGGGCGACGCGCAGCGCGACTTGCTCCGATCCCTCGCTCGGCGGCGGCAGCGCCAGGTCGCGCGCGCTGACCGGATCGACTTCGACGTGGAGATCGATGCGGTCGAGCAGCGGGCCCGAAACCCGGCTCTGGTAATCGGCGGCGCAGCGCGGCGCGCGGCTGCAGGCCAGCGCGGCATCACCCAGGTGCCCGCAACGGCACGGGTTCATCGCCGCGATCAGTTGGACTCGCGCCGGGAACGTCACGTGGGCATTGGCCCGGGCGACACTGATCACCCCGGTTTCGAGCGGCTGGCGCAACGAATCGAGTGCGACTCGCTGGAATTCCGGCATTATGTAGCAAAAGCACCAACGCAACGCTAGTTGTAATCGCCCGCGATGACTAAACGCAACGTATGGCAGACCTACACGTTGTGAGCGCCCTTCGGGGCAAGCGGGGCGAACTGGCAGGGCGGATCGACGCGCTACAGGACCAGCTACGCGAGGCCATGATCGACCTGGACCACGTGGACGCCACGCTACGGCTGTTCGATCCCGACATCGAACTGGACGAGATCAAGCCCAAGCCGCTGCCACCGCGCCACCATGCGTTCAAGGGGCAAGTATCCCGCGCGATCCTCGCCATGCTGCGCGCAGACGGCGCTATGGACGGCAAGGCGATCACCATCCGCCTGATGGCCGAGCGCGAGTTGAACGCGAACGACAAGGTGCTGGCGAAGGCCATGCAGAAGCGGATTGGGGCGGCGCTCAGGAACTTGCGGGAGCGGGGGTTGGTGGCGTCCTCACCGGGGCCCGGCGCATTTCAGCTATGGGCAATGGCGCGATAGAGCCAACGAAGGGCAAGGCGCAAGTTGTGCGGGGCCGAAGCCCCGCACATTTTGGTTAGGATGTTTTGGATACTGCTCGATTTGCTTCACGTTGCGCCAGTGCGGCTAGCGCATTGTTGGCAATCTGAGCGGGAAGCTTCTTTTGGGATACTAGTCCTTTAAGGTATAGAGGCATTTTTGTAGGAACATACACATCTCGAAGCCACCTTTTAAAGGTCGGTATGGCGTCCTCATGATAGCACCAGGCATCTTGGGGATTTGAATACGATTGAGGGAAATAGTCGGGGTAATAGTGCGGGAATTTAATGCGAGCGCCGAATGTCTGTTCGAGCTTCATGTTGCTCCAGTGCGCACCCCAGCACCCTCCAACGCTGAGATCGAGGATAACGCGAGTGCCAAAATCAGCGCCGTTGGAAATCATTGAAGCGAACAGATCAGCTATTTGGCCGAATACGCAAAAATAGCCGACCGGGACGTTGTCGTAGACCAGCGATACACGGTCCTCAAACTGTCGCCAGATCCGATCGGACGGGTGTTTGCCCGTCATCCATTCAATGATCCATTGGCTAACCTTGACGGCAAAGTCGGCCGAAAGCCATTGCGCCAAGTGCACGGCGACTTGTGGGTGGACCCAAGTCCCCCTGGCTTCGTTCGGTCCAGTGATAATCGACTGGACGATATGGTCCCTTGGAATTCCAAGGGACCCCTGCAGCGCTGTGAGAAATGCCGTAGTTGCAGCGTTTTGGTTGTAGTTCGCCCATTCTTTGCCGGCGGCTTTGCACATAGCCGTGGCGTTGATGTACCCATCAACCTGGCGCTGAAGGATGAGGGCACCTTGGTGTGTATGAGGGACAAGCGCCTTCTGAGGATGCACTTCGATGGTCATTTTCAACAGCCTTATTCACAGGCTGGCAGGGCATCTTGACCGAGTCGTCACTATGGTTCATAGAGGCGTTGAACACACGGCTGAGGGCCTGCCAGCCCTTAGTTACACAAAGTCCCACCAGCCCGAGTGGCTCGGTGGGACTTTGCTGTTTAAGGCGAGTCGCGGGGCTGGGGAAGGTTGACGGGGCGTTAATCCCCAAAAAACGTCACCCCCGCTGCCAGTAGCCCTTCCACTGGCGCGACACAGGCGACTCCATAGCCGCACCGCCAACCATCGCCGCCAACCCACCGTTATCGACGCGGCGGTTATCCTCACGGAACGAAGCCTCGCTGGCGTAGGCGGCGAGATATGGCCCGGCGATGTGGTGGTGCGTGCCGATCTCCATCCGACGAAGGCGCGAGAAAAACGACTCGGCTTGGTTGGTGCAAGCGTAGCCGTTTGAGTAGTTCACGCTGTGGTTGATCCGGCGCGTGTCAAACTTGGCGTGCAGGTCATCCCAGTGCGATGCTTCGTCGGCGTGAACCGTGGACATGTGGTGGATTGTCGCGGCGACCACCTGTCCGCCCTTGGCTTCCGAGCGAGCAACGGTGGTGAGCGACTGGCCGTCACGCTCGCGGCCGACAACGACAACCTGGCGTTTGCCGTTCTGGTTGATGGCAAGGCGACGATCGCGGCGGTTGCTCTTGTTGTTGGCCGGGCGAACGTGACCGCCGAAGTATGCGCCGTCCACTTCGACTTCGCCCGCCAGCTTGCGGCCTTCATCCTCGCGGGCCATCGCCTCGCGCAGCTTGTGCGTGAGAACGAACGCTGTCTTGTATTGGCAGTCCAGATCGCGGCTCAATTGCAGCGCTGCAATGCCCTTGGCGCCGTTCACAAAGATCACGATTGCCGCGAGCAGATCGGTAAAGCTCATCTTACGCGAGGCGAAGATCGTGCCGCTGGTGACGCTGAACTGGTGAAGGCAGGCAACGCACTTGAACTTGCGGCGTGTGGCGATGCCATACGACTCGGTGCAGCCACAGCGCGGGCAGATCGCTTCGCCGTCATTCTCAGGCCAGCGCATTTCGCAGAACGTGCGATATGCCTTGTCTTCGCCCATGCGGAACACAGCCTTCAGGCTCAGTGTGCGGGCGGCGGCGGAGAGGAGGAAGTGTTGCATTGTCATCGTTTCCAGTGCTTATGCACTCGGTATGATGACGTATTGCATCCTTGTCAATGGCAAATGCACTCTATATGATGACATTTCGCATCGTAGGAGCAGACAGTGCAGGAACGTAAGACCGATCGGGAATGGGAAGAGGGCGTGAAGTCGCTGCTCAAAGCCGAGTTGAAGCGCAAGAACGTGACCTATGCCCAGCTTGTCGGGAAGCTGGCAGACATTGGCGTCATGGACTCGGAGCCGAATATCAGGAACAAGCTCAGCCGTGGCAAATTCACAGCGGTTTTCTTGATCCAATGCCTAGAGGCTATCGGCTGTTCGTCCTTGCGACTTTCGGATGGCTGATTCTAGCCGGGGCTACTGAGAACCATCACGGCGCCGAAGAGACAAAGCAAAGTGAGGCCAACGGCGGCGTAGCCAAGCCCGCGCCGACCTCCATCCCAACGCCACAGGCCAAAGCCGATCAGGCCCCAAGTAAGGACTGCGAAGGCACCGACCAGCCCAAGCTGCCATGCGATGCTATAGCGGCTCAGGCGGCCATAGATCAGGCTCGCGACGCCCACCGGCAAATTCTCATTGGCTGGTTGCAGGCGTGCGGCCTGGTAGCGTCCTTGGTATTCTCCGCCCTTGCCACCAAGGCTGCGTTCGGGGCCGTCAAAGAGGCGGAGAGGGGCGCTCAGGCCAGCAAAGATTCTTTGGACGAAACGCGGCGCATGAACGCAGCGACTGTCCGCCCCCACGTCGCAATTGAAAACGCCATCATTGAGTTTGAAGAGGGAGTGCGAAGTCCAAGCGTCATCCTCATCACTCGCAATGCCGGATCGTTCACTGCGCATGATTGGGAGTGGCAGCCGTTGCTCACTTATAGAGTTCGTGGGGCCGAAGAGGACAGAAAATCCCGACTCTTCCCTTGGGGGCCGAGAGGTTACAGGGGCGTCGATCTCGCTCCCGGCGGGGGCGAAGAACAGCAAATCCGCACCCACATCAATTGGCCGATGGATGACGCTGAATATGGCGCTGTCTGCGCCAGCCCCGAGGACGGCCTTATGGTCTATCTCCGCATATTCTGGCGGTCTTTCGACATTTTCGGCAACCAAGTTGAGGACAGCGCCAACTTCTATGCGACCATCTATGGGGTCGGCGGAGTTGGCGGGGGCCAGTTCACCATGCAACGTGTTCCCGCAGGAACTTACATAGAGGGCCAAGAGGATAAAATTCCACACGCTCCGAACTCCTAGTTCTGAGCGGCATCTGTAGCGTCAGCATGGGCAGTGGCAGACCTCAGAATCTTGGTGCGCTTGCTACATAATGCCGTGGAATTCGGGCAATTCGTCGAGGAACAGCACCCCCAGATGCGCCAGGCTCACTTCGCCGGGCCGGACCTTGAGCCCCCCACCCGTCAGCGCAGCGATGCTGGCCGAATGGTGCGGTGACCGGTACGGGCGCTGGCGGCTGATCCGCCCGCCTTCGAGCGTGCCCGCCACCGAGGCGACCATCGAGGTTTCGAGCGCTTCGGCCGGCGACAATTCGGGCAGGATGCCGGGCAGGCAGGCAGCGAGCAACGACTTGCCCGCACCGGGCGGCCCAATCATCAGCAGGTTATGGCCCCCGGCGGCCGCGATTTCGAGCGCCCGCTTGGCGACCTCCTGACCCTTCACCTGGTTCAGGTTGGCGCCCCGCCGTGCTGGTTCGGCTTCGCCCGGTTGCGGCGGAGGCAGGCGGCTGTTGCCCTTGAGGTGGTTGAGCAGGCTGACCAGATCGGGTGTTGCGAGCACTTCGATCCCGCTTGCCCAGCGCGCCTCCGGGCCTTGTTCGAACGGACAGATCAGGCTTTTTTCGACTTCGCTGGCGCGGATCGCGGCAAGCAGCACGCCGGGCGAGGCGATCACCCGGCCATCAAGCGCCAGTTCGCCCACCGCGATGAATTCGCTCACCGCCTCGCGATCGACCACACCCATCGCTGCAAGCAAGGCCAGCGCGATCGGCAGATCGTAATGCGATCCTTCCTTGGGCAAGTCTGCCGGCGACAAGTTGACCGTGATCCGCTTGGGCGGCAGCGCCAGCCCCATCGCCGAAAGCGCCGATTGCACGCGTTCGCGGCTTTCCCCCACGGCCTTGTCGGGCAGGCCCACGATCTTGAACGCGGGCAACCCGTTGGCGAGCTGGCACTGCACTTCAACGCCGCGCGCCTCCAGCCCGAGATAAGCCACCGTCGATACCAGCGCGACCATCAGGCTCCCTTCCGCATACGCGGTTTTACGCGAGCGCGGGCAAGAGTCGCGGCCAACTGCAACCGCATTGGAACATATCCAAAACGGTAAAACTTGTGAGGCTTAAAGCTGTTTTAACCACGCCGCTTACCGATCCGGCAACGCACCGCGCGGTAATGATCGGCCACGATGCGACAAATCCTCGTCTCCTGCTCGGCCGCCCTGGCGCTTGCCGCATGCCCCGCGCAAGCGCACATCGCGCGGCTTGCTGCTTCGTCTGTCGAAGCCGTGAACGCACAGCCAAGCGATCACAGTGGCGGCGAACGTTTGGTGGAGACCAGCACTCAGAACGAAAGCAGCATGCCCGAAGTCAGCGCAATCGCTGCATTCGGGCCGTTCCGCGTGATCGATACGGCCCGCGCCGCGCTGGTGCGCGAAACCGACAGCGCCAGCCCCGCCGCGTTCAAGGCCATGCTCAAGGCCTATCCCGGCATCCGCACGATCGAATTCGTCGAATGCCCGGGCACGCTCGACGATGTTGCCAATCTTCAGCTTGGCCGGATGATCCGCGCGCGCGGGCTCGATACCGATGTGCCCGATGGCGGCTCGGTCCGTTCGGGCGCGGTCGAATTGTTCCTGGCGGGCCTGCACCGCCGCGCCGATGACGATGCCGATTTCGCAGTCCATTCATGGCGCGACGATACCGGGCGCGAACCGCGCGACGTGCCCGCGGCCGATCCCGTCAACCGCACGTACCTGGCCTATTACCAGCAGATGGGGCTGACCGCCGAAAAGGCCGTCGCGTTCTATGCGCTGACCAATTCGGTGCGCAACGAAGACGCGCTGTGGCTCAAGAAGGCCGACATCGCGAAATTCGCGGCGATCGACTAAGCCTTCTTATCGGCGCGATCGAGCGCCGCGCGCACAGCACGCCGCGCCAAAAAGCCCATCGCCAAAGTCAGGAACACGGCCAGCGCGGCCAGCAGTTCACCACGCTTGGTCTTGCAGGTGGCCGCGTGCACGCAAGGCATCAGCGCGTTGGCAATCAGCACCACGCACAGGAACGGCGTGCCAACGCCCACCGCCAGCATCCACGCCAGGCGCCGCGCCATCCGGTCCTTGCGTTCGGGCGCGAGCGGTTCGGGCGCGACTTCGGCGGCGGTTGATTCGTCCACGCTCAATGCGCCTCGCCCCAACTGCGCCCGACACCGATCTCGACCCCTAAAGGAACCGTCAGTTCCACCGCTGGCCGAGCCGCTTCGGCCATCACGCGTTCGATGAGCGGCCTTGCTGCATCGACCCGGCCTTCGGGCAATTCGAACACCAGTTCGTCGTGAACTTGCAGCAGCATCCGCACATCGCCAAGGCCGGCATCGGCCAGCGCCGGCTCCATCCGCGCCATCGCGCGCTTGATGATATCGGCGCAGGTGCCCTGGATCGGCGCATTGATCGCCGCGCGTTCGGAGCCCTGGCGTTCGGCCTGGAGCTTCGAATTGATGCGCGGGAACCACGTCTTGCGGCCGAACAGCGTTTGCGAATAACCACGCTCGCGCACATCCTCCAGCGTATGGACAATGTACTTCTGGATGCCTGGAAACCGTTCGAAATAGCGGTCGATCATCGCCTGCGCCTCTTCGGCGGTGGTCCCCAGCCGCGTCGCCAGGCCCCAGCGTGAAATGCCGTAGAGGATCGCGAAGTTGATGGTCTTGGCGCGGCCGCGCGTATCGCGATCGACGTGCCCGAACATCTCCATCGCGGTGCGCGCGTGAATGTCCTCGCCTGCCGCAAATGCCTCTTTCAAGGCGGGTACGTCGGCCATGTGCGCGGCCAGCCGCAGTTCGATCTGCGAATAGTCCGCCGCCAGCAGCAGGTTGCCCGGTTCGGCCACGAAAGCCTCGCGGATCTGGCGGCCGACTTCGGTGCGGATCGGGATATTCTGCAAGTTCGGATCGGTCGACGAAAGCCGGCCGGTCTGCGCGCCGACCAGGCTGTAGCTGGTGTGCACACGCCCGGTTGCCGGGTTGATCGCCGCCTGAAGCGCATCGGTGTATGTCGACTTCAGCTTGGACAATTGCCGCCATTCGAGCACCAGCCGCGCGACTTCGGCCCCGGCGCCACCCTCCGGCTGCGCGGCGATGCCTTCGAGAATGCCCTGGTCGGTCGAATACTGCCCGCTCTTGCCCTTGCGCCCGCCCTTGTGGCCAAGCCGGTCGAACAGCACATCGCCCAATTGCTTGGGACTGCCGATCGTGAACGGCCCGCCCGCGGCAGCATGGATCACGGTTTCCAGTTCGGCGATCTTGCCCGCAAATTCGGCCGAAAGCCCGGCCAGCCGTTCGCGGTCGACCTTGATCCCGCGCTGCTCCATCCGCGCGACCACCGGGATCAGCGGACGATCGACGCGCTGATAGATTCGCGTCGCACTTTCATCGGCCATGCGCGGCTGGAAGGTCTTGTACAGCCGCCAGGTCACGTCGGCATCCTCGGCGGCGTAGCGCGTGGCATCGGGCAGCGGCACTTCGGCGAAGGTGATCGCCTTCTTGCCGGTGCCGCACAAATCCTTGAACGTCATGGTCTTGTGGCCGAGATGCCGACTGGCCAGATCGTCCATTCCGTGGCCCGACATATCGAGACTGCGCCCGGCATCGAGGCAGAAGCTCATCACCATGGTGTCGTCGATCGGCGAAGCATCCACGCCGTTGCGCGCGAGGATCGTGATGTCGTATTTGATGTTCTGCCCGATCTTGAGCACCGCCTCGCTTTCCAGCAGCGGCTTGAGCAGCGCCAGCGCGGTGGCCTTGTCGACCTGCTGCGGTTTTTCCGCAAACATGTCGGTGCCGCCGTGGCCCAGCGGGATGTAGCAGGCATCGTTCGGCCCGAGCGCGAGGCTGACGCCGACGAGATCGGCCTGGGTGGCATCGAGCGCACTGGTCTCGGTATCGACCGCCACCACGCGCGCTGCGAAGGCCCGCGCAATCCAGGCTTCGAGTGCCTCGACGGTTTGCACGCAGACATAGGAATCGAGATCGACCACCGGAAATTCGGGGAGCGGCTGGCGCGTGATCGGCGAATCTTCGGGGTGAAGCGGCGAGGACCCGCCCTCACCATCGGCTTTCGCGCTTGCGGCCGCCGCCGGTTCAACTTCGCCGGCGCCCAGCTTGCGCAACAGGCTGGTAAAGCCGTGTTCGGCCAGGAACGCGCGCAGCGGTTCGGGCGGGATCGCCTGGAGCGCGAAATCGTCGAGCGGCAGCGGCAACTCGCAATCTTCCTTGAGCTGGACCAGCACGCGCGACAACCGCGCCATATCGGCCTGCTCGATCAGGCTGTCGCGCAGCTTGCCCGGCTTCATCGCCGGCGCCGCGGCGAGCGCGCCCTCGAGCGTGCCGTGTTCCTGGATCAGCTTGGTCGCGGTCTTGGGCCCGATACCGCGGATACCGGGCACGTTGTCGACCGCATCGCCCATCAGCGCGAGCACGTCGCCGACCAATTCGGGCACCACGCCGAACTTCTCGAACACTTCGGCCACGTTGATTCGCACGTTCTTCATCGTGTCGAGCATGTCGATGGAGCCGATGTTGCCGTCTGACGCCGGCACGCACCGGCCCACAAGCTGCATCAGGTCCTTGTCCGAAGACACGATCGTCACGTCCCAGCCGCGCGCCGCCGCAGCGCGCGCGTAGGACGCGATCAGGTCGTCGGCCTCCAGCCCTGCTTCCTCGATGCAGGCCAGGCTGAACGCGCGCGTGGCATCGCGGATCAGCGGAAACTGCGGCACCAGGTCTTCGGGTGGCGGCGGGCGGTGCGCCTTGTATTCGGGATAGAGATCGTTGCGAAACGACTTGCTGCTCTTGTCGAGAATCACCGCGAGGTGAGTCGGCCCCTCGGCCTTGTGCAGATCTTCGGCCAGCCGCCACAGCATCGTGGTATAGCCATAGACCGCACCCACCGGCACCCCGATCGGATTGGTCAGCGGGGGCAGCCGATGGTAGGCACGGAAGATATAGGCCGATCCGTCGACTAGATAGAGGTGTTGCTTGGCGTTCATTCGACGCCTGTTAGCAGGGTGCGGTTACGCCGTCATGCCATCGCTGCAAGGTCGCACAAATGGCTTACATCGGGTAATTTTTGCGCGATCGGGCGTTTTGGAATGCGGCTGAGGCGTCGCTTCGTTCTGCCTCGAAATGGCCATCTTCGGGGGTCAATCTGCACTTTGGCTTGCATGGCGAGCAATTGCCGATTAATTGGGTCACCGAAGTCTACCATTTGAGTAGGCTTTGCGTCGGGCGTGCACGCTCGTCGCTGTCCACTTCAGTCCAGGGATTGACCAAAAATGCGCAAGCTCATCCTCGCCGTAGCCGCTGGCTCGGCCCTCGCCCTCGCCGGTTGCTCGAAAGAAGCCACTCCTGAAGCTGCTCCTTCGGACGCAGCAACCGCCGCTTCGGACGCCGCCATGGGCGCTGCTGACGCTGCTTCGGGCGCCGCTGACGCCGCCATGGGCGCCGCTACCGGTGCTGCTGAAGCTGCTTCGGGCGCTGCTGATGCCGCCATGGGCGCTGCTGACGCTGCCAAGGGCGCGGCCGACAAGGCCAAGGACGCCGCAAAGGCCATGTAATCCCGAGCCTTCGAGCTCAGGAATACAACCAACAGAAAGGGGCGTGGCTTTCGGGCCGCGCCCTTTTTTGCGTATTGGCTGTTTCGCAAGCGCACAAAAAAACGGCCCGCAGTTTCGTGCAGGCCGTTCCAGGATGGTCTGGAGTAAGAGCGCTCAGCGTCGCTGGAGCGCGGTCGCGTAAATGCCGCTTTGCTGCGGCTCCGCTGTCTGGCCCGAATAGCCGAAATACAGCGTACGTGCGATCGACGAGATGACCTCGCCATGCGCCGCGTGCCCGTCAGGCCCCGCCACGAAAATCGCCACGGCAAGATGCCGGCCATCGGGCAAGCGGATGATGCCGACATCGTCGGTCACGTTGCGGAGCGTCCCGGTCTTGTGCGCGAACAGCACGCCTTCGGGCAGCCCGGCCTTGATCCGCTTCGATCCCGTGACCGTCCGGGTCATGGTATCGAGCAGCACCGCGCGGCTTTGCGGGGAAAGCGCGCCGCCGCGGTCGATCGCGCCCAGCAGCGAAACCATCGCGCGCGGAGTGCTGGCGGTGCGCTGGTCGATCACCGATGCCGGATCGATTCGCCCATCATCGCGCACCAGCGTCGCCATCGTGTGATCGAGGTGCTGGCCGGCTATTCCGGCGCGCGCGAGCCAGGCGTTGACTGCTGCGGGGCCGCCCACGGCCGATAGCAGCGCATCGGTCGCTTCGTTGTTGCTGCGCGTGATCGACAGTTCCATCAGCGCCTGGGCAGGCAGCACCGTGCCGGGATGAACCCGCGCCACCGGCCCGCGCACGGACACCGGTTCGCGCACCGGCATCTGCATCGCCCATTCCTGGTCGAGCCGCAATTTGCCCTGCTCGACCATGCTAAGATAGGTAGCCGCGATCGCGATCTTGGCTGTGCTGGCCATCGGGAACGGCTGGTCTCCGTTCAGCAGCACGATCCCGCCGCTGTCCAGATCCATCGCCGCAACACCAACCCGTCCGCGCGCACCCCGCGCGATCGATTCAACCTGCTGCTGCAACACCGTGTCGCGCGCGGTCTGATACAGTTCCGATTGCCGGCCCTGGACCGGCGCCATCGCCAGCGGCGTCGGCGCAGCGAGCAGCAGCGCCGTTACAATTTTGAGAAGGCGACCCGTCATGCCTGATTTATACCATGCTGCTGTGAACCCCGGGTTACCGTGTAAGCCTTTGCGAACCCTATGCAAAGCTTTACCATTTTCAATTGGTCGCCACTATGGTGCAACTCGGCTAGGCAAAGCGGGAATCGAACGCCGCCGTTGCGGTGAAAATCAAGGTTCGATGCCAGGGAGCAAGGATGATTCGAGAGGCAGACGAGCCTGCACGGCTGGCATCGGCGTTAACCCTGGTGATGAACCGCGCCGGCGTTCCCGGCGAGGTCGCACGGCCGCAGCGGCTTTCGGGCGGCGCCAACATGCAAAGCTGGCTTTTTGACTGCGGGGAAGATCGCTTTGTGCTGCGCCGCGCACCATCGGACGAATGGATCGCTGCCCGGCCCCTCGACCTGGCGGGCGAGGCTTGCGTGATCCGCAATGCGCGGGCCGGCGGCGTGCTCGCGCCCGAAGTCATGGCCGAACTGCAGGCATCGGATGGAATCGGCCAGGGCTTTATCATGCGCGCGATCGCGGGCACCGCCGAACCGGGGCAAGTGCTGTCGGGCGATCCCGAAACGATGATCGGCGATCTCGCCAGAGCGTTGGCGCGAATCCACGCCATCGATCCCGCACCACTAAACTTCCTGCCCGCGCTGGTTGCGGCCGAGGGTGTCGAAGGCCTCGTCGCGCAATTCGCCGGCTTTGGCGGCGATCGCCCGATCATCGCGCTCGGGCTGGCGTGGCTGCGCCGGAACTTGCCCCCGGCGCGCCCCGCCCGGCTGGTTCACGGCGATTTTCGCGTGGGCAATATCATGGCCGAACACGGCCGGTTGACCGGGGTGCTCGACTGGGAGCTGGCTCATACTGGCGATTTCCATGAGGATCTGGCGTTCGGGTGCATGGCGGTGTGGCGCTTCGGCAAGCTCGACCGGCCGGCCTTCGGGTTTGCCGATCTCGACACGTTCTTCGCGGCATATAACGCAGCGGGCGGCGCTCCGGTCGATCGCGCGGCCTTCCGCTTCTGGCTCGTCTATCGCACAGTGTGGTGGGCGCTCGGCTGCCTGTCGATGGGGGTGGCGTGGCGCACCGGCACCGACCGCAGCCTTGAACGCGTGGTGGTGGCGCGCCGCGCGGCCGAACAGGAACTGGACCTGCTCGCGCTGCTCGAAGGCGATGCGCCAGAGGCAGAGAGGCTGCGACCACTCCCACCCGCGCCAATCGAACCACCTGCACCCTACGGTGAACCCGGCGCCGGCGAAATCCTGACAGCCGTGTCCGAATGGCTGGCATCTGCGATCAAGCCCCGCCTAGAAGGCCGTGACCGGTTCGATCTGGCGGTGGCTCAAAATGCGCTCGGCATTGTCCGGCGCGAACTTGCCACGCGCCCCGATCCGCACGACAAGGCCTTGAGCGACGCGCTGCTGGCGGGTGAAACCACGCTCGCCACCCCCGGCCTGCTCGCGCGCCAGCGCCGGGCCGCGTTTGATACCTGCACCGCCGACATGCCCAAATACCCCTCGCTGACGCCCACCCGCGCGGCCTGGGAAAACAATCGAGAGGAACCCTGATGGATTTCGACCTGCCTACCGATCTGGTTGTCTACCTGGCCGAACTCGACGCGTTCATCGCCGCCGAGATCAAGCCGCTGGAGCAGCAGGACGACAACATCCGCTTCTTCGACCACCGCCGCGAATATGCGCGGACCGATTTCGAGAACCAGGGCCTGCCGCGCCGCGAATGGGAACAATTGCTGGTCGAAGCCAGCCGCCGCGCCGATGCCGCCGGGCACTGGCGGTTTTCGGCGCCCAAGAAATACGGCGGCAAGGACGGATCGAACTTGTGGATGGCGGTGATCCGCGATCGCTTCGCAGCAATGGGCCTGGGGCTGCACAACGACTTGCAGAACGAACACTCGATCGTCGGCAACTTTCCGTTCGTGGCCATGTTCGAGCATTTCGGCACGCCCGAACAGCAGCAGGAATTCATCCTTGGCGGGTTCGCCCGCACCCGCCGCACCGCCTTTGGCCTGACCGAGCCCAACCACGGTTCGGACGCCACGCATATGGAAACCCGCGCGGTCCGCGAAACCCGCGACGGCGTGCCCGGCTGGCGCATCGATGGCGAGAAGATGTGGATCACCGGGATGCACGTCGCCACGCATTGCGCGGCGTTCTGCCGCACTTCGGGCGAGGCCGGCAATGCGCGCGGGATCACCTGCCTGCTCGTCCCCGCCGAAACTCCGGGTATGGTGATCGACGAATATCTGTGGACCTTCAACATGCCGACCGACCACCCGCGCATGCACTTCGAGGATTGCTGGGTGCCCGAAAGCGCCATGCTCGGGCCCGAAGGCGGCGGGCTGGCGATCGCGCAGAGCTTTGTCCACCAGAACCGCATCCGCCAGGCCGCCTCATCGCTGGGCGCGGCAACTTATTGCGTTGAGGAATCGGTCAAATACGCCCGCCAGCGCAAGCCCTTCGGCGAAGAACTGGCGCGCAACCAGGCGATCCAGTTCCCGTTGGTCGAGCTTGCCACCCAGTGCGAGATGCTGCGCTCGATGATCTACAAGACGGCGTGGCAGATGGACCGGCTCGAAGCCTCTGAAGGGGGGCACAAGGCGATCGAGCGCGAATTGTCGGACAAGATCTCGATGTGCAATTACTGGGCGAACCGGCTGGTCTGCGAGGCGGCCGATCGCGCGATGCAGGTTCATGGCGGCATCGGCTATTCGCGGCACAAGCCGTTCGAGCACATCTACCGCCACCATCGTCGCTACCGCATCACCGAAGGCGCCGAGGAAATCCAGATGCGCAAGGTAGGGGCATATCTGTTCGGCTATCTGGGGCCGCGCAAGGGGATGTTCGACTGAGTTTGGCGGTCAGCCCCAGCCCATCAGCTTGTCGAACCAGTTCGGTTTGGTTGGCTGCGGCTGGGGCGCAGGTTGTGCGGCCGGCACGGCAGGCGGGGCCGCAATAGCGGCATCGGCAAACGCGGCCTTGATCGCCTCGCGGATGTCGACCTTCTGCGCGCCGGCAGGACGATAGCTAGGCTTGGACACGCCATAGACGACCGCGGTCCCGTCGCTGCTCCACCGGCCGTCGAAGAACAGCGCCTGTTCGCAGGCGCGGCGCGCGGCGAGCGAAGCAGGGTGCGACCAATCCATGATCGCCGCGCGCGCACCGGCGACATTGCCTTCGATGAACATTCGCAACCAGCTAGCCCGCTGGATCGCGCCGGTGTTCCAGTGGAACGAAAGTGCCGCAGCCAGTTCGGCTTCGGACGGATCGTGGTTGCCGAACGCTGTCAGCACGGCGGGCAGGTAACGCGTTTCGAGCAGCCATTTGAACACGCCGAGACAATGCTCGATCGGCTGCGGCTGGTCCTTGTAGCGCGGGTAAACGGTGTGGCCCGAAGCGTTGGTGATCCCGACGCTCCAGGTCCACACGCCGGTGCTGTCACGATAGGCTTCGCGCACGATCCCCTCGTGCGCGACGATTTCAAGGGCAATCCGGGGGGTGAGCGTTTGCATGGCCGGGCTCCGTGTTGGAACCAGGGCCATGACCCAGCCGCCCCCTTGTAGGACAGCCGAGATGAAACCCATCAGGCGGAAAGCGCGGCCTTCAGATCATCGACCAGGTCGGTGCGCTCCCACGGGAAGGCATCGCCCACCGGCTTGCGGCCGAAGTGGCCATACGCCGCGGTCTGGCGATAGATCGGCTTGTTGAGCCCCAGGTGCGTGCGGATCGCGCGCGGGGTCAGCCCGCCGAGCTTGCCGATGGCCATGATCGCGGCCTCGATCTTGTCGTCGCCCACGGTCCCCGTCTCATGCGTGTCGACATAGAGCGACAGCGGCTTGGACACACCGATCGCATAAGCCAACTGGATCGTGCAGCGCGTGGCCAGGCCCGCAGCGACGATGTTCTTGGCCAGATAGCGCGTGATGTAGGCGGCCGAACGGTCGACCTTGGTGGGGTCCTTGCCCGAAAACGCGCCGCCGCCGTGCGGGGCCGCGCCGCCGTAGGTGTCGACGATGATCTTGCGGCCGGTGAGGCCCGCGTCGCCATCGGGTCCGCCGATCTCGAAACTGCCAGTAGGGTTGATGTGGTACTCGGTCTGGCGCAGCAGGACCGGAGGCAGGATTTCAGCGACGACGCGCTTCACGTAAGCGTGAAGCTGCGCTTCCTTCTCACCCTCGTCATAGCCCTTGGCATGCTGGGTCGAGACGACGATTGCAGTGGCGGCAACGGGCAGGCTGCCTTCGTAGCGCAGCGTGACCTGGCTCTTGGCGTCGGGTTGGAGGAACGGCGCCGCGCCCGAATGGCGATCGGCGGCCATGCGTTCGAGGATCTTGTGGCTGTAGTACAGCGTGGCGGGCATCAGGTCGGGGGTTTCGTCGGTGGCGTAACCGAACATGATCCCCTGATCGCCGGCGCCTTCATCCTTATTGCTGCCTTCTCCTCCGGCATCGACGCCTTGCGCAATATGCGCCGACTGGCCGTGGAGCCGGTTGATGAATTCGAACTTTTCCCAGTGGAAGCCGTCCTGCTCGTAGCCGATTTCCTTCACGGTACGGCGAACCGTGGCCTCGATCTCGGCCTGCGCGCCGGGCGCCCATTCGCCATTTTCAAAAACGCCCTTGCAACGAATTTCACCAGCCAGGACAACCAGTTGCGTGGTCGTCAACGTCTCGCAGGCAATGCGCGCCTCGGGGTCTTTCGACAGGAACAAGTCGACGATCGAGTCCGAAATCTGGTCGGAAACCTTGTCGGGATGGCCTTCGGAAACGCTCTCGGAGGTGAACAGATAGTCGCTGCGCATCAGGTCTCACCGCATATAAAGGAAACTTTATGTCGCTGCGTCTAGCCGCGCTGCCGACGCCTTGCAACCATCGCACCGACAAGAAAAATTGCGGCCCAGCCAAGCGGCAGCGCATTGCCCAATCGAGCAAACAGCGTGGCAGCGTGCGCAGGCGGCACCAGGCCGTCGATCCGATCCGCTACGCCGTGGGCCAGCGATTGCCGGACGACGCCATCGGCATCGATCACCGCGCTGATGCCGGTGGTCGTCGCGCGCAGGACCGGAAGCCCTTCCTCCATCGCGCGCATCCGCGCCTGAGCGAGATGTTGCGGCGGCCCAAAGGCGCCAAACCATCCATCGTTCGATGGATTGAACAGGAACGCCGGCCGGTGCGCCTGATCGATCACATGGCCTGAAAAGATGATCTCGTAGCAGATCTGGATGCCGATCTTTCCGTAGCCACCGAAGTCTATCGTCGCCGGTCCCGGTCCCGACTGGAAATCGAGATCGCCCTGCACCAGCCTTGAAAGGCCGAGCGGTTCGAGCAGCGACCGCATCGGCAGGTATTCGCCATAAGGCACCAGATGCGCCTTGGCATAACTGCCGACGATCGCGCCCGAACTGTCGAGCGCGGTCACCACGTTGCGTGCGGCGGTCAGATGCTGGCCCCGTGCATCCAGATCGATCGCGCCGGTCAACAGCAGGCTGCCCGGGCCGATCACCCGCGCCAACCGCGCGCGCGCCGCAGCCGGATCGGCGAAATAGGTGGTCTGTTGGTAAGTCCAGTCCGGATAACCGGGCCGCAAGTAATCTGGCACGCCCGATTCGGGCCATAGCACCACCCGCCGCTCGCC
>NZ_JANXWG010000003.1 GCF_025351285.1 Novosphingobium sp. | reverse complement strand
GACGAAAATCGATCCTACGCGCGTCGACGACGTGGTGTTCGCGCAAGGCTACGGCAATGGTGAAGCGCCGTGCATTGCGCACTGGTCATGGCTTGCCGCCGGTTTGCCGCTCGAAGTACCCGGCTACCAACTCGACCGCCGCTGCGGCTCGGGCCTACAGGCAATCGTCAACGCGGCGATGATGGTCCAGACCGGCGCGTCGGACGTTGTTGTCGCGGGCGGCGTCGAATCGATGTCGAACGTCGAGCATTACTCGGTCGATGTGCGCAAGGGCGTGCGCGCGGGCAACCTGGTGCTGCACGATCGGCTGACGCGCGGCCGCGTGATGTCGCAACCGGTCGAACGCTTCGGCGTGATCTCGGGCATGATCGAAACCGCCGAGAACCTCGCGAAAGACTACGGCATCAGCCGCGAAGCCTGCGACGCTTACGCCGCGCGCAGTCACCAGCGCGCCGCCGCCGCGTGGGACAAGGGCCTGTTCGCCGACGAACTGGTGCCGGTGCCGGTGCCGCAGAAGAAGGGTGATCCGCTGATCTTCGATCACGACGAAGGCTACCGCGCCGATGCCACCGCGGAATCGCTCGGCAAACTGCGCCCATTGGAAGGCGGCGTGGTCACGGCGGGCAACGCCAGCCAGCAGAACGACGCGGGCGCGGCTTGCCTTGTGGTTGCCGAGGACAAGCTCGCAGAACTGGGGCTCGAACCGATCGCCTGGTTCCATTCCTGGGCGGCGGCGGGCTGCGATCCCTCGCGCATGGGCATCGGCCCGGTGCCAGCGACCGAGCGGCTGTTCGCGCGGACCGGGCTGGGTTGGGGCGATATCGATCTGGTCGAATTGAACGAGGCCTTCGCGCCGCAAGTGCTCGCGGTGCTCAAGGGCTGGGGCTGGAGCGAGGACGATTCGCGCCACGACATCCTCAACGTCAACGGCTCGGGCATCTCGCTCGGCCACCCGATCGGCGCGACCGGCGGGCGCATCCTCGCCAACCTGACCCGCGAACTGCACCGGCGCGGCGGGCGTTACGGCCTCGAAACAATGTGCATCGGCGGCGGACAGGGCATCGCGGCGGTGTTCGAGCGGGCGTGAATTACGCGACCTACCTCGCGGCAGCGCAAACCTATCGCGATGCCGCACGCGCAGCACTGATCGAACGACTTGCGACGCGCAAGATCGATGAGGAACAGCGCGCAGCGCACGGATTTGCCTGGGTCGCGACCAGCGTGGCCGCGCTCGAAGCGGTGGCGGCGTGGTGCGATGCGGGCGGAGGGGCTAACCCGCTCGATGCGCTGGTCACCCGGCTGGCCTTCGCCGAAACGCTGGCGCAACTGTTCGGCGGCTTGCCGATGGGCCAAAATGAAATCGTTCGCCCGGCGGACCTTGGTCTGGGCGCAGAAGCGCGGACATTGGCCGATGCTTGCGCCGACCTGCTCGAAGCCGATCACGCCCCTACCCGCACCGCGCTCGCCGCCGCACTGGTCGAGGGCGAATGGCCGTCCGAGACCTTCCACGACTCAGAACTCGACGCTATCCGCGACCAGTTCCGCCGCTTTACCGAAGCCGAAATCCTGCCGCACGCGCATCAATGGCACCTCGCCAACGCGCTGATCCCCGATGCGACGGTGCGCGCGATGGCCGATCTCGGCACGTTTGGGGTGTGCATTCCCGAAGGCTACGGCGGGCTCGGCTTGTCCAAGCTGGTGATGTGCGTGGTGACCGAGGAATTGTCGCGTGGCTGGATCGGCGCGGGCTCGCTCGGCACCCGATCGGAAATCGCCGGCGAACTGATCGCGGGCAGTGGCACCGAGGCGCAGAAGGCCGACTGGCTGCCGCGTATCGCCAGCGGCGAAGTGCTGCCGACCGCGGTGTTCACCGAGCCCGATGTCGGTTCAGACCTGGCCAGTCTGGCGACCCGCGCACTGCGCAGCGATAACGGCACCTGGGCGATCGACGGCGCGAAAACATGGATCACCCACGCAGCGCGGTCAGACTTGATGACGCTGCTGTGCCGCACGCTGCCCGATGAAAAGGGCCATCGCGGCTTGTCGATGCTGCTCGTGCCCAAGCCGCGCGGCACCGAGACCGATCCGTTCCCGGCCGAAGGCATGAGCGGTAGCGAGATCGAGGTGCTCGGCTATCGCGGGATGCGCGAATATGCGTTGCAGTTCGATGCGATGGCCGCACCCGCCGATGCGGTGCTCGGCGACGAGGAAGGCCAGGGCTTCCGGCAACTGATGCGCACGTTCGAAGGCGCGCGCATCCAGACCGCCGCGCGCGCAGTAGGTGTTGCGCGGCGCGCGCTCGAACTGGCGCGCGATTATGCCGTCAGCCGCAAGCAGTTCGGCAAGGCGATCGCCGGGTTCCCGCGCGTGGCCGACAAGCTGGCGATGAGCCTGGTCGACATGATCCTTTCGCGCGAACTGACCTACGCCGCAGCCCGCGCGAAGGACACCGGCAAGCGCTGCGACATCGAGGCGGGCATGGCCAAGCTGCTCGCCGCGCGCACCGCCTGGTCGAACGCCGATGCCGCGTTGCAAGTCCACGGCGGCAACGGCTATGCGCTCGAATACGAGATCAGCCGCGTGCTGTGCGATGCGCGCATCCTCAACATTTTCGAGGGCGCCGCCGAAATCCAGGCGCAGGTCATCGCGCGCGGACTGATCGAAGGGCGCAACTGATGGGGCAATCGGCCAGCAACTGCGATGCCTGGATCGGCTGCGAGGAGCGCCGCCACGATCGGGTGGACGCTGGCCTTGTCGCACGCTGGTGCGCCACGCTCGATCGTGATGCGTGCGCCGATGGCACGGTGCCGCAAGGACTGCACTGGTGGCTTTGCCCGCCCGATGCGGCGACAGCGCAGCTTGGCCCGGACGGTCACCCGCTGCGCGACGAGAACCCGATAGTTTCCTGCCCCCGGTGCCCCTGTCGCGTCGGATGTGGGCATCGAGCAAGGTGGCGTTCGTCCGTCCGATCGCGCTAAACGAAACTATCGAGCGTGTCTCTGGGGTGCTTTCGATCACCGAGAAGCAACCCGGCTGGGACGCACACCGCGCGATCAGCCCGGGCGAGCCGCTGCTGTTTCGCTTTTCGGCGCTGACCTTCAACAGCCATCGCATGCACTACGATCTGGCTTATTCCGCCCGCGTGGAAGGGTATCGTGAACTGGTCGTCCACGGCCCGTTGATCGCGACTTTGCTGCTCCGCCTTGCCGCGCAGCAGTTGGGCGACAACTGCCTCAAGATGTTCGATTTTTGCGGCGTTTCACCGGCGATATGTGGAGAAATGCTGCAACTGGTCATGCACAGTAATTCGGGCGTGGTCGAACTTTCCGCCTATGCTTCCGATGGGCGCGAAGTGATGCATGGCGGCGGCTCGATCTAGTCGGTCGAAACCCGTCCGCGCCCGGCCTTGACCGCGCTGCGTATTTTCTTGCCTTCGAGCCGCTTGACCTTGCCCACGCGGTTGAGCCGGGATTTGGCGCGCTTCTGCGGCAGCGTTTGCGCCTCCACCAGCAGTTCGGCCAGCCGTTCGCGCGCATCGGCACGGTTGGCTTCCTGCGTGCGGAAACGCCGCGCCGCAATCACGATCTCGCCACGCGCGGTCATCCGGCTTCCCGACAGCGTCTTGACCCGCGCGTAGACTTCGGAGCTGAGCCCGAGTGCAAACACGTTCAGACGTAACTGCACTGCGGTCGCAACCTTGTTGACATTGTAAAGACCTCCCCCGTTATTCTCGAACCTTACCGCGTCCAGCCTTGATCGCCGATCTCCGCACTTTGGCATCAACCCGACGCACCTTCGAGCCCTTGGTGGGCTTTGTGGCGCGCCTTCGTTTCGGAACGATGGTGGCTTCAATAATCAAATCAATCAGGCGCTGACGGACCTCCTGACGGTTGATCAGTTGGGATCGTGCGCCCTCGCTGCGAAGCACGAGAACGCCTTGGTTGGTCATCCTTGTTCCAGCGATGATTGAAAGCCGTTGCTTTACCGCGTCGGGCAGATTCGGTGAGTTGGCCACATCGAAGCGGAGCATCACCGCGCTGTCTGTCGTATTCACATGCTGCCCGCCCGGGCCAGTCGAGCGTGTAAAAGACTCTTCAAGTTCGGTGCTGTCGATCGCGATGGATCGGGTTATTTGGATCGCAACCATGAGCCGATGATAGCGCGTTAGCCTTCATCCAACCATCGTCTCTATGCCCCCGTTTTGGGGGCAATGAGCGAGGCAGCGATTTTGATATCGAACGCGGCATAACCCACTTCGCCATCGTCGGTTCGGTAGATTTCGGTGGTCAAGGGGTCTATCGGCAGAATGAGGCAATGCGGCTCCCGGGCGAGGCGGCAGATTTCGAGCCGGACTGGTGGTTGATCCCCAACAGTGATCGTCAAGGCGACGGTCTCGTTGATGACATACAGGCGCGCGGTGGGTGCGATCGGGCAAGGCTCTTTCATAGCCCGAGCGCTCGGCACAACGGACAGGTGGTCGGGGCGTCGTCGCGGTAGGAGTCGATGCCATCCTGCTCAAGATCGGCTTCAAAGGCCCGCAGGGCATCCTCGTCGGTTTCGTATGCCTCGGTCCAGTGGATCGAGGTGCCGGTCTGGTTGACGACGATAAACGACCAAGCCGTGTCGGCCACGCGCCGGTAAATCTGCACATCGACCGACGATCCGTCGCGCGAGACCGTGCGGGAGAGCGGCGATGTCTCGGTGATGACACGCAGGCGTTCAGGGTCGGCGATCTGGGAAGGCTCTTTCATCGCGCGAGCCTCTCATGGATCGGTGATACGTCCAGTTTTTTCACCAGTCTGATTTTGAGATTTTTGCTGCAACACCAAGCGTTCAGATGGGCTTGGTGAAGGCTCCCAGTCCTCCCGCATCAGCGGCTCGCCCGAACGTTCCGTTGCGTGGCACTACCATCCCGGGGTTAGTGGCCGTTACGTGATCAATGGTATTTTCCAGCCCGGCGACGATCCGATCAAGCTCCTCATTCTCCGGCTCACCCTCCATTTTCTGTCGGATAGTCGTGATCGCTCCATCGAGCAGCGCCATGCCAACATCGGCTACAGGCAAGCTGGACTTGTAACGGTTTCGTGCCGGTCACCTATCTCATTATGCCACCTTGGCCTCGAATGCGAGCGGGCTGATCCCGGCCAGATATGAGTGACGCCGCCGCGTGTTGTAGAACCCGTTGATGTACTGGAAGATCGCTGCC
>NZ_JANXWG010000103.1 GCF_025351285.1 Novosphingobium sp. | reverse complement strand
CGCTCAGCACTGCCGCGGCTGCCACGCGAACGCCGCCTACGGCGGAGCGGCGATCGACGTCGCGCGAATCGGCACCCACCCTGCCCTCGCCACCGGTCGCGGGCGCGGCACGGGCAGCTACTCGACACGAACGGATAGGGTCTCAAGCCGATTTCGGCTGGCTCAGCCCTTGCCGATCACGCTTTCGGGCAAGTCCTTGCCGAAGACGCGCTGGTAGTATTCGGCTACCAGCACCCGCTCGGTCTCGTCGCACTTGTTGAGGAAGCTGAGGCGGAAGGCGAAGCCGGCGTCCTTGAAGATCTGGGTGTTCTGCGCCCAGGTAATCACCGTGCGCGGGCTCATCACCGTGCTGATGTCGCCGTTGATGAAGCCCTGCCGCGTAAGGTCGGCCACGCGCACCATGTCGGCGGCAAGCCGCGCGTCGAGGCCCTTGACCTTGGCGGTGACGATCTGCTGTTCGACCGGGGCAGGCAGGTAATTGAGGCCCACCACGATGTTCCAGCGGTCCATCTGGCCCTGGTTGATCGCCTGCGTGCCATGGTACAGCCCGCTGGTATCGCCCAGGCCCACGGTGTTGGCGGTGGCGAACATGCGGAACCACGGGTTGGGGCGGATCACGCGGTTCTGGTCGAGCAGCGTGAGCTTGCCTTCGGTTTCGAGCACGCGCTGGATCACGAACATTACATCGGGGCGGCCGGCGTCGTATTCGTCGAACACCAGCGCGGTGGGGGTCTGGAGCGCCCAAGGCAGCAGCCCTTCGCGGAATTCGGTGACCTGGAGGCCATCGCGCAGCACGATCGCATCACGCCCGATCAAGTCGATACGGCTGATGTGCGCATCGAGGTTGATGCGGATGCACGGCCAGTTGAGCCGCGCGGCGACCTGTTCGATGTGCGTCGACTTGCCGGTGCCGTGATAGCCCTGGACCATCACGCGGCGGTTGTAGGCAAAGCCTGCCAGGATCGCCAGCGTGGTATCGGCGTCGAACACATAGGCGTCGTCGCGATCGGGCACGCGTTCGTCGGCCATCGAGAATGCGGGCACGGTCATGTCGACATCGATGCCGAACATTTCGCGCACCGAGATTTCGCGATCGGGGGCGTCGAGGATGGTGGTTTCGCGGTTTGCGGTCATGGTCTCACTGGTCTCGCTCATTCTGCTCCGCCTATACGGCTGGGCGCGGGGCTGCAATAAGCAAGCGCCAATAACCAGGCGACTGTCCAATGGTGGGGGATGTGATGATGAGTGCGGGTACAATCACGGTTTTCGGGGCGTTGTTCTCACCGTTCGTGCGCAAGGTGCACGTGGTGGCCGAAGAAAAGGGCATCGCGGTGCAAGCCCTGCCGGGCAATGGGCCGGCGGCTTCGGCCGAATTTCTGGCGGCGAGCCCGTTTCGCAAGATCCCGGCGATGCAGCATGGCGATTTCACGCTGGCCGATTCGACCGCAATCGCCACTTATCTCGATGCGCTGCAGCCCACTCCGGCGCTTTATCCGGCGGAGCCAAAGCCGCGCGGACGGGCGGTGTTCTTCGAGGAATTCGCCGATACCGTGCTGGCTGCGGCCGGCGGCAAAGTGGTGTTCAACCGGGTGGTCAAGCCGCGGCTGATGAAGATGGAATGCGACGAGGACGCCGTCAGCCAAGGCCTGGCCGAACTGGTGCCGCTGATGGCGTGGTTCGAAGGCGCGGCGCCTGAAACCGGCTGGCTGGTCGGTGGTGCGTTCTCGATTGCCGACATTTCGGTGGCCAGTGTGTTCACAACGCTCGCTTACGGTGGGGTGGTGATCGATGCCGGCACGCACCCGCGCTCGGCCGCATGGCTGGCGCGCGTGCAGGAACGACCCACGTGGCAGGCAGTGGCGGCGCGCGAAGCCGTGGCGTTGAAGGGCTTTCTCTGACCGAACGCGGTATTTCGGCGCCATAGGCAAACAAAAAGGCCCGCACCGAAGTGCGGGCCTTTCGTTTGGTGCAATCACGCCACTGCGATGGCGCGGGCTAGCGGCTGTTGCCTACTTCTTGGCTGCGGGAGCAGGTTTGAAGCTGGCGGGCAGCGCGCCACCGGTTTCGTTGCTGTGGACCGAGACGATCTGCGGTCCGAGCGGGCCGAGCGCGGCGAGCAGTTCGCCCTTTTCCTTGGCCGGAACGTTGAACTTGTCGAGCGTGGCGACCAGGTCTTCGACCAGCGCGCCGAATTCGGCATCGGTCACGCCCATGTTGTGGTGTGCAGCCGCCATCGACTGGCCCTTGTAGACCTTGGGACCGCCGGTGGCTTGCGTCACGAAGGTTTTCAGGTTGGCAACAAGCCGTGTCGGGTCCGACTTGGCGAACTTGGCGTTGATGCGCGTATCGGCGAGAACACGACCGGCAAAATCGTCGATCACCGCGCTGACGGCCGGCGCGCCGCCGAGGCGTTCGTACAGGGTTTTTTCCTTCATCGCATGCGCGGCATGCTTCATCGGTTTCGCCATCGCGGTGGCGGGCACGACGACCATCCCAAGCGCGAGCATCGATGTCAGGATCAATTTACGCATAGTCCAACTCCCCTAGCAGGTTGAAACGCCACTATCGTGTAGTGGCGGCAGGAATAGCCGACCCATGTTCTTGTTGGCGCAGAACCTATTGTCCGATGCGCCAAAGTCAACGCGCAATTGCGCTGACATGCTTTTGCAAAATTGAACATGTCCAGTAACTTACTGATTTTTGTGCGAGTATCGAGCAAGTCACGAAAGCAGGTTGACGCATACCGACCGGTCGGTATGTTTGGGGGGGTGATCCCGAATCGCCCCTTCCGCCCCCAGCCGGCCACTGCGCGGGACAAATTGCTCGAAGCAGCGGTGCGGCTGGTGCGCGCGCAGGGCTTTTCGGCCACCAGCGTGGATCAGCTCTGCCTTGAAGCAGGGGTCACCAAGGGCGCGTTTTTCCACCATTTTCCCAGCAAGGAACAGCTTGGCGTGGCCGCCGCACAATACTGGTCAAGGTCGACCGGCGAATTCTTCGCATCGGCGCCGTTCCATCATGAAGCAGATCCGGCGGTGCGGGTGCTTGGCTATATCGACTTGCGGATCGCGCTGATTTCAGGGCCGGCCGAAAGCTTCAGTTGCGTGGCGGGCACGATGCTGCAGGAAAGCTTCGCCACCAGCGCCGCAATCCGCGACGCGTGCGCAGCCAGCATCGGTGCCAACGCCCGCGCGCTGGAAGACGACATTGCCGCAGCACTTGCTGCACGGGGCCTGGTTGAACCCCGTGCAGTCAGCCTGGCGCGACACGTGCAGACGGTGATCCAGGGCGCGTTCGTCACCGCCAAGGCGCTTCCCCCGGAAGCAGCCGCACCAGCCGCGCGCGAATCGCTTGGGCACTTGCGGCGCTATGTCGAACTGCTGCTGTCGGAGGAACCGTCGCTTGCCGCATGATTCGCCCGCTCATCGGCTCGAAGCCACAGCCTTCGCCCGGGTGCCGCTCGCCGTATTCAACCTGGTCGATTCCATGGCCGATCCGGCCTGAAGTGCGCGGACAACTGGAGAATGATGCCCGTGAAGATGATCTTCGTCAGCTTGCCCGTGGCCGACTTGTCGCGCGCGCGTGCCTTTTATGAAGCGCTTGGCTTCATCCACAACCCGGCCTTCTCCGATGAATCCGGCGCAGCGATGGTGTGGAGCGATGCCATATCGGTGATGCTGCTGACTCATGCCAAGTGGCAGGGCTTCACCACCCGGCCGATCTGCCCCACCGGATCGAGCGAAGTCAGCCTGGCGATCACCGTCGACAGCCGCGCCGAGGTCGATGCGATGATCGCGGCGGGCGCAGCGGCAGGCGGCACCGCTGATGCCAACCCGCCCGAAGACCACGGCTTCACGTACCAGCGCACGCTGGTGGATCCCGATGGCCACGTATGGGAGCCGTTCTGGATGGACCGATCGGAGAAATCGGCTGATGCCGTTTGACGGCAAGTGCATGATATTTGGCGGCTTTTCGCCCATAATTACCCGGGGAGAATGATGATGGCTGAAACGAAGGGGCCCAATCCGGCCGGCGCGTTCATCTGGTACGAACTCATGACCAGCGATGCCAACGCCGCTGCGCGCTTTTACGGCGACGTGGTCGGCTGGACCATCGCCGGCCAGCCCGATCCCAAGGCCGACATGGATTACCGCATGATCGGGCGCGACGATGGCGGCCAGGCCGGTGGGATGCTCCAACTTTCGCCCGCAATGCAGGAGCACGGTGCCTGTCCGATCTGGCTGCCGTATTTCCATGTCGCGGACGTTGACGCGGCGATTGCGGCGATGGCGGCCGATGGCGCAAACTTGGTCATGCCCGCAGTCGATCACGAAGTCGGCCGGTTTGCGATGCTGTCCGATCCGCAAGGCGTGGCGTTCTACCTGATGAAGCCGAAGCCGCCGGCGGGCATGGAAAACATGGCAAGCGACGTGTTTGCGCCCAACACCGCGCAGCACGTGGCCTGGAACGAACTGGCCAGCCCCGATCTGGCGGGCGCCAAGGCGTTCTATGGCAAGCATTTCGGCTTCACTTTCGACAACGTCATGCCGATGGGGCCGATGGGCGATTACTGCTTCATCGATCACCATGGGATGCAGCTCGGCGCGATCATGCAGCGCCACGATGAAAGCGCGCCGGCGCAGTGGTTGCTCTATTTCCGCGTGCCCAATGTCACGTCGGCCAAGGCGGCGATCGAGACGGGCGGCGGCACGGTGACCAGCGGCCCGCATGAAGTGCCCGGCGGCGATCACGTGGTCATGGCGATCGATCCGCAAGGCGCGCGCTTCGGAGTGGTTGGCGCGCTGGCTTGAACCGCGTCACTTGAACACAACACGCCTTAACTCGACTCGGCGCATCATATTCCTTGTTTGTTCCTGTCTTCCTGGAGACCGCTCATGGCCTGCTACACCTTCTATACCAACCCGATGTCGCGCGGGCAGATCGTGCGCTGGGCGCTTCATGAAGCGGGCGCCGAATACGAAACGGTTATCGTCGATTTCGCCAAGGGTTCGCCCGAACTCGCCGCGATCAACGCGATGCACAAGGTGCCGACGCTGGTAGATCATGGGGTTGATCGCCGCGACGGAACCGATTGCGTGGTAACCGAGGCGGCGGCGATCTGCGTCTATCTCGCAGTTGCCGAACCCGGCGCCGGATTGGCGCCGACCGACGCCGAACGCGCCGATTACTGGCGCTGGATGTTCTTTGCCGCCGGCCCGATCGAACAAGCGGTGGTCGCGCGCGCGATGGGGTGGGAGGTGCCCGAGGGCCGCGAAGGCATGGTCGGGTTCGGCAGCTTCGATCGGACGATGGACACGCTCGACCAGCACTTGTCCGCGAATGCGTTCGTCTGCGGGGATCGCTTCACGATGGCCGATGTCTACGTCGGCAGCCAGGTCGATTGGGGGCTGGCATTCGGCTCGATCCCGACACGCCCGGCCTTTGAAGCCTATGCAGAACGGTTCCGCGCGCGCGAAGGCTACAAGGCGGCCAAGGCGATCGACAATGCGCTGATCGAAGCGGTTCAAAAACAAGGATAACGCCATGTCCGGAACCCCCACGCTGTGCCTGTGGTACGAACGCAACGCAGAGGAGGCCGCCACGTTCTATGCCGCGACCTTCCCCGACACGCACGTCGGCACGGTCCAGCGCGCGCCGGGTGATTATCCCGATGGGCAGAAGGGCGACGCGCTGACGGTGGAATTCAGCGTGATGGGCCTGCCGTGCGTGGGGCTCAACGGCGGGCCGCACTTCAAGCACAGCGAGGCTTTCTCGTTCATAGTGCCGACCGATTCGCAGGAGGAGACCGACCGCTACTGGAATGCGATCGTCGGCAACGGCGGACAGGAAAGCCAGTGCGGCTGGTGCAAGGACAAATGGGGAATAAGCTGGCAGATCACCCCGCGCGCGCTGACCGACGGAATGAAGGACCCCGACCCCGACGCGCGCGGCCGCGTCTTCATGGCGATGATGGGGATGAGGAAGATCGACATTGCGGCGATCGATACGGCGCGAAAGGGCGCGTGATGCTCGCGCTTTATGGGCATCCGTTCTCGTCCTACACGTGGAAGGCGCAGATCGCGCTCCATGCGCTGGGGCTGGAGTACGATTTCCGCGTGCTCGAAGCCGAATTTCCCGAGCATGGCGCAATCGTGGCGCAACACGGCGGGCCGCATGCTAAGTTCCCGGTGCTCGTCGATGATGGCAAGGTGGTGTTCGAGGCGACCTCGATCATCGAATACCTGAACCAGCGCTTCCCGGCCGATCTGCCGCTGATTCCCGCAGACGCTGCGGCTGCGCTCGATGTGCGGACGATGGACCGGGTGTTCGACAACTATGTGATGAACACCATGCAGGGCGCGGTGGCCGAAGCCATCCGCCATCCGGGAGCGCCCGATCCGGTGGTGCTGGCCGAAGTGACTGCGCAATTGCGGCGGACTTACGCCTGGCTGGAGGAATGGCTGGCCGGGCGCGAGGAGGGGGCTGGCGCGATCACGCTGGTCGAATGCGCGGCCGCGCCGTCGCTGTTTTATGCCGACTGGGTCGAACAGATCGGCGCAGAATTCCCCCGCCTTTCGGCCTGGCGTGCGCATCTCGTCGCGCTACCCGCGGTGTCGCAATGCATCGAGGCGGCGCGGCCTTTTCGCAGCTACTTCCCGCTCGGCGCCCCCGACCGCGATTGAATGGAATTGTCCATGAGCAATCTTGAACTCAGCGTCACCCGCCTGATCTCCGCCCCGCCCGCCAGGGTGTGGGACGTGATGACCAACCGCATCCCCGAATGGTGGGCACCCAAGCCGTGGCGCACCGAAGTCGATCAGCTTGATCGGCACCCGGGCGGTGGCTCGCGCCTGATCATGCGCGGGCCCGAGGGCGAGGAGAGCGCGCACGAGGGCTTCGTGCTGGCGTGGGACGATGGCCGGCGCTTTGCCTTTACCGATGCCATCACCGCCGATCTGGAGCCCGCGGGTCCGTTCATGCTTGGCATCTGGGAGATTGCGCCGGAAGGACACGGCACCCGCTACACCGCCCGCGCGCGGCATTGGACGCCCGAATCGATGGCGCATCACAAGGATATGGGATTCGACACCGGTTGGGGTATCGTGGCGGATCAACTGAAGGCGCTTTGCGAAGAATAGAGGGGGGCTGATGGCGGACGGGGTGCAGGGGCAGGGTTCGGAGCAGCGACTTGGGGGCGGCTGCGCTTGCGGCGAAGTCCGCTATCGGCTGACCGAAGCGCCGATCGTCGTACATTGCTGCCATTGCACATGGTGCCAGCGCGAATCCGGCGCTGCCTTCGCGTTGAATGCGGTGATCGAAGCGGAACGGCTCGAACTGTCCGGCGCAGCGCCCGAGCGGATCGACACGCCTTCGGCATCGGGGCGCGGCCAGGCGGTGTTCCGCTGCCCGACATGCCGGATCGCGTTGTGGAGCCATTACGGCGGCGTGGGCGAAAAGGCCGGTTTCATCCGCGTGGGTACGCTCGACGATCCTGGCGCCTGCCCGCCCGACGTGCATATCTTCACCAACAGCAAGCAGCCCTGGGTCGTGCTTCCCGAAGGCGCCGAAGTGTTCGGCGAATTCTACACCGGCAAGGATGTGGTGCGAATCTACGGCGATGGGGGAGCGGCGCGCTGGAAGGCGCTGAGGGGCTGATCGGGCGTGGCTCGGGCAGACATCTTCGCGCAATCGCCGCAATTGGCACGGCTGGATGCGTTGGCGCGCGCGGAAGTGCTCGCCAATGCGACACGCTTTGCGCTCGATAGCGGCCAGGTCCTGTTCCGGCAGGGCGACGTGGCGGACGCGCTGTATATCCTCGAATCCGGGCGACTGGGGATCGAAACGCGGCTTCCCGGTGACGATACGGCAGCCCTCAGCCCGATCCTGCCGGGCGAAGTGGTCGGCGAATTTGCGCTGCTCGACGATGCGCCACGCTCGGCCCGCGTGACCGCGCTGCTGCCGAGCGAGGGTTTGCGGATCAGCCGCGCGCGATTTCATGCGCTGCTGGCCGATGCGCAGCCCGGCACCGTGCAACTTGCGGCCGGTTTGCGCCGGCTGGTGGCCACGCGCACCCGCGCCACACTTGCGCGGATCGCGGCAGAGGGCCGCTTCGAGCCATCGAGCCTGCGACGGGCAATTTCGTTCATGGCCAAGCCCGTCCCGGTCGCTGGCGATGCCGCAGCCTTGCTAGCGGGGCTCGGAAAGCTCGCCGATCTGGGACCAGACGGGGCAAGGGCGCTGGCCACGCCGTCGCGGATGGTCGGGGTGGAGCGGGGCCAGGGGCTGGTTTGCATCAACGACGATACGCCGAACACTTTGTGGATCGTGCTGCGCGGCGCACTGCGCGCATCGATGGCGCGCACCGGCGGGGCCGAGCAGATTTCGATCCACGGACCGGGCGAATGCGTCAACGTGATTGCGCTCGAGGACGGTGCGGCGCCATCGCTCGACATCGCGGCAGCCGAGGATTGCGTGCTGCTGCGCGTGCCGGGCAAAGTCTTGCAGCCGGTGCTGCAACCCGATTCGACGAACGATTCCGGCAGCGCGAACGATTGGCACGGCGCGCTGGCCCTGGTGCTCGGCCGGCAACTGGTGCGCGACCAGCGCCGCGCCAATCGCCACCTCGGCCGCGCGCTCGCGCTCGAACGGTTCAATCTGGGCGGTCTGGGGGGACACGCCTGATGTGCCGCATCCTCAGCTACCTCGGCACACCGGTCTTGCTCGACCACCTGCTTTACGCGCCCGATTCGTCGCTGCTCAACCAGACGATCCACGCGCGGATGCTGGCCATGCTCAACCTGGCGGGCTTCGGCATGGCGGCGTGGGACCCTGCCAGCCACGAACCGCACGCGCCGTTCCGCTATCGCACCACGCAAGTCGCGCTGTTCGATCGCAACCTCAAGGCGCTCGCCAGCAAGCTCCAGCCGAGCGCCCTGCTCGCGCATATTCGCGGCGTGGCGTACAATTCCACGGTCCAGATCAACGAGCAGAACGTCCACCCCTTCCGCTTCGATGGCGTGCCGCTGGCGATGGCGCACAACGGCGATCTGGCCGATTTCCGCAGCGTTCGCTTCGATCTGGTGCCTTACGTGAAGCCCGAATTCGCGCGGCACATCCAGGGGTCGACCGACAGCGAATGGCTTTACGCGCTGACCGTATCGGCGCTTGAAGATCCGTATCGCATCAACGCGCCCGAGGAGATCCTGGCCGCCATCACCCGCGCTTTGGCGATCGTGCGCGAAGTTCGGCGCGCGCACGGCATCGATCGCTCGTCGTCGACCAACCTCATTTTCTGCGATGGCGTAAACCTGGTTGCGGTGCGGTTCACGTTCGATTTCGGCAAGTCGGGCCAGGCGCAGATGCAGGGCACCAACGAATTCCTCAGCATGTGGTACAGCTTCGGCAGCGACTACGGGCTCCACGACAACGAATGGAAGCTGACTGGCGGCGCCGCGCGCGCAGACAGCGTGATCGTCGCCTCCGAACCGCTCACCAGCGATTTCGCCACGTGGATCGAAGTGCCTGAATACAGTGCGTTACTCGTGCGCAGCGACGGAGCCCGCCGCATGGCCGAAATCCACGCGCTGGAAGTGTAACAATAACGCGTCTATGCTGATCGCGGGATCGTAGATGGAGACAATCGAATGAGCATTTTCGACAGCATTCTGGGCCAACTCGGTGGCGGTGATGGCGCACCGATCGATGTGGCGAACATGGCGACAAAGCTTGGTATCAGCCCCGAAACCGCAGAACAGGCCGTATCCGCACTCGCCGTCGCACACCCGCAGGAAGGCGACACGGTCGAAACCGCCGCTGCCTCGACCGGGATCGACCCCGCCGTGCTGCAGCAGATCGTCGGTCACATCGGCGGCGAAGGCTCGCTCGGCCAGTTCGCGACGATGATCGAAGGCAATCCTCAGGCGATGGAAATGGCCGCGGGCCTGCTCAACAAGATCCCCGGCGCTGGCAGCCTGCTGGGCATGGCTTCGGGCTTCTTCGGCAAGAAGGACTGAGCAGAGCACGCGAAATCAGGCCATGCTGGATTTCGCACTCTCGCTGATGATGCTGACCGCGCTGGCGCTGTGCGCCGGCGCGGTTTTCTTATGGCGGCGCGGTGAACGCCAGCGGCCCGCGCTGATGGTGTTCATGGCGCTGATCCTGGGCGCGAACATCGCGATCTGGAGCCTGCCCGATGCGGGTGGTGAAGCGCCCGTGGTAGCGGCAGGGAAGTAAATACGTCCGGCGGCAAGGGTTACCACCCATGCCGCCGGACTCAGGACCTTCCGCTACTTGATCGGCGAATAAGTCATTTGATTGGGGAGTCAGGGGCCAACCGCATATCCAGGTACGTATCAACCGAGCGCATCATCTCGTCGAGTTCGTTCTCGAAGAAGTGGTTGGCGCGGGGGATTTCGTCGTGGTGGATGGTGATGTGCTTTTGCGTGCGCAGCTTGTCGACCAGCTTCTGGACCGCGCCGGGGGTGACCACGGTATCGGCGGCGCCCTGGACCATGATGCCCGAGGCCGGGCAGGGGGCGAGGAAGCTGAAATCGTACATGTTGGCCGGCGGGGCGACCGAGATGAAGCCACGGATTTCGGGGCGGCGCATCAGCAATTGCATGCCGATCAGCGCGCCGAAGCTGTAGCCGGCGATCCAGGTGGTCTGTGCTTCGGGGTGGATCGACTGCACCCAGTCGAGCGCCGAGGCGGCATCGGACAATTCACCCACGCCGTTGTCGAAGCTGCCCTGGCTGCGGCCGACGCCGCGGAAATTGAAGCGCAAGGTGGCAAAGCCGCGTGCAGTGAACGTCTTGTACATCGCTTGCGTGATGCGATCGTTCATCGTGCCGCCCGCTTGCGGGTGCGGGTGGAGGATCATCGCCACGGGCGCGCGCGGGCGCGAACTTGGCTGGAAACGGCCTTCGAGGCGGCCTTCGGGACCGGGGAAAATAACGGCTGGCATACGTTCTAGGACCTTTGGCTTCGCGAAGGTTCGCCGAAAATGCGCAACGGGCGTTGCGACTGGTCGATCCCCGCCATGGTCCCGTATCAGGGACACTATCGGAAAGCTGTGCGCTATATAGAAAGCGATGGCCCGAAAGCAACAATTGCGAGAGTCCGCTTGTCATCCGACCTACCAGCCCGCCCGCACGCGGCAATTTACCTCGACCATGCCGCCACCGTGCCGATCCTGCCCGAGGTGCGCGCGGTGGTGGCCGAGGCGATGGCATGTTGGGCCAATCCGTCGAGCGTCCACGCCGCCGGCCGTGCGGCGCGCGCAGCGCTCGAGGATGCGCGCGGCCGGGTGGCGGCAGCGCTGGGGTGGAGCGGCGCGGTGATCTTCACCGGCAGCGCGACCGAGGCGTTGGCGCTGGGGTGGGGCGCCGGCAAGGGCGCGCATCAATTCGCGTCGGCGGTCGAGCACACCGCGGTGTTGCGCCATGCGGGCGAGTCGATCATCGCGGTCGATAGTGAGGGGCTGGTCGATCCGGATGGCTTACCGCGTGCCGATCTGGTCGCCGTGCAGCATGTCAACAACGAGACCGGAATTATCCAGCCTCTCGATCGCATTGCGGCGGGGGTGCAGGCGGGGGGCGGGCTGTTGCTGGCCGATTGCGCGCAAAGCGCGGGCAAGGTGCCGCTGCCACCGGCCGACCTGATCGCGATCGCCGGGCACAAGCTGGGCGCGCCGCCGGGGATCGGTGCGCTGCTGGTGCGTGACCTTGCGCTGCTCGCGCCGAGCGGCGGGCAAGAGCGCGGCTATCGGCCGGGCACCGAGAATTTGCCGTACATCCTCGGGCTGGTGACCGCGCTGGAGGCGGATCACGATTGGCTGGCGGGCGCCGCGACGTTGCGCGGCTGGCTTGAGGGCCAATTGCGCGAGCTGGGGTTGGAGGTGATCGCCGCCGACGTTGCGCGCGTGCCGACGCTGGGCGCGTACCGGCTACCGGGCACCGCCGCTACTACGCTGCTGATCCGTTGCGATGCGGCGGGTATCGCGATTTCCGCGGGCAGCGCTTGTGCTTCGGGCAGCATCAGCCCCAGCCACGTGATGCGCGCGATGGGCCTGGGCGCAGCGACCGCGCGCGAGGTGTTCCGCGTGTCGATCGGGCGCGAGACCACGCGTGCCGATCTGGAGGCGCTGCTTGCAGTCGTGCGCAGCGTTGTGACACGATGATCTACCTCGATTATCAGGCGACGACCCCGCTTGCGCCCGAAGCGCGCGATGCGATGCTGCCGTGGCTGGGCGGACCTGACACATCAGGTTTTGCCAATCCGCACAGCCCCCATCGGCCCGGTCGTGCGGCAGCAGCGGCTGTCGAGGTTGCGCGCGATCAGGTTGCGGCGCTGCTGCCGCCGGGCGGGCGGGTGATCTTCACCAGTGGCGCGACCGAGGCGATCAACCTGGCGATCATCGGCAGCGGCGCGAAAAGGCTGGCGGTTTCGGCGATCGAACACGCGGCAGTGCTGGATACGGCGCGGTTCATCGATCCCGATTGCACGGTGCTGCCGGTCGATGGCGCGGGGCTGGTTTCGGCCGATGTGCCGATCCCCGCAGGCACCCGCCTGGTCGCGGTGATGCAGGTCAACAACGAGATCGGCACGGTGCAACCGGTGGCGGAACTGGCGGCGCGCGCGCGGGCGATGGGCGCGCTGTTCCTGTGCGATGCGGTGCAGGGCGCGGGCAAGATCGCGGCTCCTGCCAAAAGCCTTGAAGGCGCAGACCTGATCGCGATTTCGGCGCACAAGCTTTACGGGCCGAAGGGCGTGGGCGCGCTGTGGGTGCGCGATGGGGTGGCCTTGCACCCCGTCCAGCACGGTGGCGGGCAGGAAGGCGGCTTGCGCTCGGGTACGCTCAGCCCCGCACTGTGCGCCGGGTTCGGCGCGGCGGCAGCACTGTGCACAAGCCTTGGGACAAGCGATGCGGCGCATGTGGAAAAGCTGTGGGCATTGGCGCGCGCTCTATTCGCCGGGTGGACGCTCAACGGCGATTCGGCCCATCGCTGGCACGGCAATTTGAACGTGCGGCTCAAGGGGCTGGACGTGGGCCGGTTGATGTCCGATTGTCGTAACATCGCCTTCTCGGCGGGTTCGGCCTGCGCCAGCGGGTCGGGACGCCCGAGCCACGTGTTGCAAGCGCTGGGGCTCGACGGGAAAGAAGCGAAGGCATCGATCCGTTTGGGGTTCGGGCGCTATACGAAGGAGAGTGACCTGGAGGCGGCGGCCGCGGCGATCAACGCCGCGGCGCGGGCGCAGGGAGTGTTGTGATGGTGGACGTGGTGTTCCTGACGGCGAATGGTCAGAAGGTGGCGGCACAGGCCGCGCCGGGCACGCGGCTGCTCGAAGTGGGGCAGGCGGCCGGGCTGGCGCTGGAGGGTACGTGCGAGGGGCAGATGGCCTGCTCCACCTGCCACGTGGTCGTCAGCGCCGAATGGTTCGGGAAGCTGGTGCCGGCCAGCGACGACGAGGAAGACATGCTCGACCTCGCTGCCGGCGTTACCCGCACCAGCCGCCTATCGTGCCAGATATTGCTGGACGACGCATTGGACGGGCTGGAAGTGCGCATTCCGGCTGAAGCGCACGACATGCAGCAGGTCTAGCTTTTCCGGGATGTGGGAGCAGATCGCCCCCACATTCAACCCCTCAAACTTTCATTCTTCAGGCATCAACCTCCGCATCCTGCAGCATCTCGATCAACGCCTTGGAAAATGCCGGGATATCATCGGGCATGCGGCTGGTGATGAGGTTGCCGTCGATTGCGACTTCCTCGTCCACCACATCGGCGCCGGCGTTAGCGAGGTCGGTGCGGACAGACGGCCAGCTCGTTACCGTGCGGCCGTCGACGATGTCTGCTTCCACCAGCAGCCAGGGGCCGTGGCAGATCGCGGCGATCGGCTTGCCGGCGTCGTCGAAGTCTTCGACCAGGTCGATCGCTTTCGCCTGCATGCGCATGATGTCGGGGTTCATCTGGCCGCCGGGGATCAGCAACGCATCGAACTGGTCGGCCTCGACTTCGTCCAAAGTCTTGTCGACGGGCACGCTTTCGCCCCAGTTGCCGTGGTTCCAGCCCTTGATCACGCCGGGCTTGATGCTGGCGACAACGGTTTCGAAGCCCGCGGCTTCCAACGCCTTCTTGGGTTCGATCAGCTCGCTTTGCTCGAATCCGTCGGTGGCGATGATGAGAATGCGCTTGGTCATGAAAAATCTCCGCGATAGGCGGGACGTCCCGCTGTCGGGGGGACAATGATCGGGGGATGTTGCCGTTCCGCGTGTTTGCGACAGTCCATCGCGTTGCTAGGGCGGATCGGCCATGGTGAAAACAAAGCCCCCCAGTGACAGCGGTCCCGATCCCTTCGACGCGATCGTCGACGCCCCATTCGATGCGGCCCTCAGCGAGCGCTATCTCGTCTATGCGCTCAGCACGATCACCGCGCGCTCGCTGCCCGATCTGCGCGATGGGCTGAAGCCGGTCCACCGCCGGCTGCTGTGGGCGATGCGGCAATTGAAGCTCGATCCCACCGGCGCCTACAAGAAATCGGCGCGCGTGGTGGGTGACGTGATCGGCAAGTACCACCCGCATGGCGACCAGTCGGTTTACGACGCGATGGTGCGGTTGGCGCAGGATTTCGCGCTGCGCTATCCGCTGGTTCAGGGCCAGGGCAATTTCGGCAATATCGACGGCGATAACGCCGCCGCCTACCGCTACACCGAAGCACGGCTGACGCGCACCGCGATGCGGATGATGGCCGGGCTCGATGAAGGCACGGTCGATTACATCCCCACCTACAACGGCGAGGACGAGGAGCCCGAGATCTTCCCCGGGCTGTTCCCCAACCTGCTCGCCAACGGCTCGACCGGCATCGCGGTGGGCATGGCCACCTCGATCCCAAGCCACAACGTGGCCGAGATCGTCGACGCGACGCTGATGTTGATCGACAACCCGCATGCCGAACACGCCGAGCTGATGCAGGTGTTTCACGGCCCCGACTTGCCCACCGGCGGCGTGATCGTGGACAGCCCGGCGGCGATTTCGCACGCTTATGAAACCGGCAAGGGCGCGGTCCGGGTGCGTGCGCGGTTCTCCACCGGCCGCGACGAGAATGGCGTTTGGGAAGACACCGGCATCGAAAAGCTGACTAGCGGGCAGTGGCAACTGGTCGTTTCCGAAATTCCCTACATGGTGCCCAAGGGCAAGCTGATCGAGCAGATCGCCGCGCTGATCGGTGACAAGAAGCTGCCGATCCTCGAGGACGTGCGCGACGAAAGCGACGAGACGATCCGGCTGGTTCTGGTGCCCAAGAGCCGCAACGTCGATCCCGATCTGCTCAAGGAAAGCCTTTACCGGCTGAGCGATCTGGAAAGCCGGTTCAGCCTCAACCTCAACGTGCTCGATGCGCGGCGCACGCCCGGCGTGCTGGGGCTGAAGTTGCTGTTGCAGGAATGGATCATCAGCCAGATCGACATCCTGCTGCGCCGCACCCGGCATAGGCTCGAAAAGATCGCCGCGCGGCTCGAACTGGTCGGCGGCTACATCATCGCCTACCTCAACCTCGACCGGATCATCGCGATCATCCGCACCGAGGACGAACCGCGCCCGGTAATGATGGCCGAATTCGAGCTGACTCACGTGCAGGCCGAAGCGATCCTCAACATGCGGCTGCGCAGCTTGCGCAAGCTGGAGGAAATGGAACTGCGGCGCGAGCAGAAGGACCTGCTGGCCGAACAGGAGAACCTGCAAACGCTGCTTGACAGCCCGGCCAAGCAGCGCACTCGCCTGAAGCGCGACTTGGCCTCCTTGCGCAAGGAATACGCCGAAGATACGCCGCTCGGGCGCCGCCGCACCACCATCGCCGAAGCCGCGCCCACGCGCGAATTCAACATGGACGCGATGATCGAGAAGGAACCGGTCACGGTGATCCTTTCGGCCAAGGGCTGGGCGCGCGCGGCCAAGGGACACATGGCGCTCGACACCGATTTCAAGTTCAAGGAAGGCGATGGCCCGGCCTTCGCGCTCCACGCGCAAACCACCGACAAGCTGCTGATCGCGCTCGACAATGGCCGCTTCTACACGATCGGCGCCGACAAGCTGCCCGGCGCGCGTGGCTTCGGCGAACCGATCCGCACGATGCTCGATATCGATCCCGCCGCGCAAGTGGTGGCGGTCACGGTCTATCGCCCCAAGGCGCAACTGCTGCTCGCGGCCTCAACCGGGCGCGGGTTCGCGGCCGAGGCCGACGAACTGCTCGCCGAAACCCGCAAGGGTCGCGGCGTGGTCACCACCAAGCCCGGCGTGAAGCTGACAGTTGTCCGCGAAATCGCGCCCGAGCACGATCACGTCGCGGTGATGGGCGACAACCGAAAACTGGTTGTCTTCGCCTTGAGTGAGTTGCCGATCCTTGCGAAGGGCCAGGGCGTCACGCTGCAACGCTACAAGGACGGCGGCATGGCCGATGCAGTGACGTTCCGGCTTGAAGATGGACTGTCCTGGGCGATGGGCGGCGACAGCGGGCGCACGCGCACCGAGAAGGACATGATGATGTGGAAGGTCGCGCGCGGGGCTGCGGGACGGCTGCCGCCGAACGGGTTTCCGCGGGACAACAAGTTTTAAAGCATGAGAGGATGCCGCGATGACCACTCCCCGCTACTCACTCGCTGGCCGCGTGGCTCTGATCACCGGGGCCTCCTCCGGTCTCGGTGACCACTTCGCGCGGCTTTACGCAGCGGCGGGCGCCACGGTGGTGATCGGCGCACGGCGGATCGAGCGGATCGAGGCGCTGGCGCGCGAGATCGAGGCCGCCGGCGGCAAGGCGCTGGCGGTGGCCATGGACGTGACCGACGAGGCCTCGGTCCAGGCCGCGTTCGATGCCGCTGCTGGCGGGCCGGGTGTGCCCGATGTGGTCGTGGCGAACGCTGGCCTCGCTGAAGCGGGGCGTTCGATCGATCTCGACATCGCGCGGGTTCGCACCGTGATCGACACCAACTTCACCGGCGCCTACCTCACCGCGCGCGAGGGCGCCCGGCGGATGATCGCGGCGGGAACCAAGCACACCGGTGCGGGCCGTGTGATCCTGATCGGCTCGATCACTTCGATGATGACCGGCCAGGGCGATGCCGCCTACGCCGCCACCAAGGCCGCGATCGCGCACCTCGGCCGCCAGTTCGCGCGCGAATGGGTGCGGCAGGGGATCAACGTCAACGTCATCCACCCCGGCTACATCCGCACCGAAATCGACGGCGAATGGTTCGACAGCGAAGGCGGCGCCAAACAGGTCGCAAGCTGGCCCCGCCGCCGCATGACCGAAATCACCGCGCTGGATGACCTGATGCTGTTCTTCGCGTCGGACGCCTCGGCCCAAGTGACGGGCACGGATATCGCGGTGGATGATGGGCAGAGTTTGTAGGCAGATTTTCCGCGTTCTCGAAAATTTGCGGGGCGCATCGCTATTCTGGTGATGCATCGTCAATTCGCCCACGCTTTTGGAAGATTCGTAGCGCGTCCGTCGCTCCGTCAATCAAGCGCTGCCACACGGGCGTTCCAATGAGAGTTTCGATTGTGTCTGGCATAACGTCGGGAGTTTCGTCAGCGACGGAGTTCCAAATACCATGAAAACGCTCAATAGCGCTTTGCTCAGCAAGACTGAACTCGGGTTCCGAATACCAGTCGAAGTCAGCGTCCGGGACGTGGTCCTCCCACAGATTAATCATCTCGTTTGGAATGTGGGCGATTGGAACGCGCCGCTCAAATTCGCGCTGCTGATCCGGTGACGAAGCCAGTTCTAAGTAGTCGATGATGTTGTTGCGGATTCGCAGCTTAAGCTCCCGAGGCGATATCGATCTAACCATGAACGCCTCGCCTTCAACACTTTCCAAACACCCGGGATGCAAGGGCGATGGCCCTTGCCCGCCGGAGGCCACTTTCACCCCTTCGCCAGCCCCGCCAGCCCCGCCAGCAGATCGGGTGTCAGCACTTGCGGCAACTGCTTCGGCTCGCCGCCGCCGTTCGGGTACCACAAGTACAGCGGCACGCCGCCGGCCCCCTGGCTGGTGAGGAAGCGGGTGATCGCGGCGTCGCGGCGGGTCCAGTCGCCGATCAGGACGGTGACGCCGGCCTTGGCGAAGGCGTCGCGGGTGGCTTCGCGGTCGATCGAGGTCTGTTCGTTGACCTTGCACGACAGGCACCAGTCGGCGGTGAAGTAGAGGAACACCGGCTTGCCCGAGGCGCGCGCCTGCGCGAGCGCGGCTTCGCTGAACGGCCTGGCGCCGATCAGGCTGGCTTCGGCGGCGGGTGGGGTGGCGATTTGCGCGGCGCCGTAAGTGGCAAGCGCCAGCGGCAGCACCATCAGCAGGTAGCGCGAGCCGAGGAGCCCGCGCTTCTGTTCGCGGCGCATCGCGTAGAACCCGGCGAGCATCGCCAGCGCCAACGCTATGCCGATCGCAACGAATGTCGGCCCACCGCTCCGCCACGCCAGCCACAGCAGCGCCAGCACGGTCAGCCCCATCGGCACCGCCATGGCCTTGCGGAATTTGTCCATCCAGCCGCCCGGCTTCGGCAGCATCCGGCGCAGCGCGGGGATGAAGCCGATCGCCAGGAACGGCAGCGCGAGGCCGAAGCCGAGCGCGCCGAACACCGCCAGCGCCGCGTACCACGGCAACAGCAGCGCCGCGCCGACGGCCGCCGCCATGAACGGCCCGGTGCAGGGGGTGGCGGCGAAGGCGGCCAGAAGCCCGGTGCCGAACGCGCCCATATGCCCGCCGCCGCGCTCGAACGAAAGCCCGGGCAGCTCGAACAACCCGGCGAAGTTGGCGGTGATCGCCACCGCGAGCAGCAGCAGCGCCAGCACGACGCCGGGTTGCTGGAGCTGGAACGCCCAGCCCACCTCCTCGCCCGCGGCGCGCAGGCCCAGCATCGTCGCGCCCAAGGCCACGCAGGCCAGGATCACGCCCGCCGCATAAGCCAGCCCTTCCGCACGCGCGGTCGCTTCGTCGCCGCCCCGTGCCAGCGCCAGCGCCTTGAGGCTGAGGATCGGGAACACGCAGGGCATCACGTTGAGGATGAGGCCGCCCAGCATGGCGAACAGCACCGCCCACCAGAAGCTGCCCTTGGCCGGAGCGGTTTGGGTGCTGACCGGGGTGCCGCCATCGGGCACCGCGCCGGGGTTGGCGGTGAGTTCGACACCGCCCGCGCCCCCGCCGAGCGACAGCACCGCACTGACCGCTTGCGGCATGGCGCTTGGCGGCACTTTTGCGCGGGGCACTTCGGCAATCAGCAGGTCGTCCTTGCGCGAAAAGGACTGTGGTGCGGCGTAATCGACCAGCCCTTCGCTGGAAAGGAACAGCTGCGGTGCTTCCACCTTGGCAGCGCGCGGAAAGGGGATGGCGATGCGCAGCGTCGTCGGCGTCCACGCGAAGGCGGCGGGCCGGTCGAGCGGGGCGGGCAGCGCGGCGCGCCAGGCGTTGAAGCGCGGATCGGCGGTGCCTGTGCCGATCGTGATCGTGGCGTTGAGCGCCGCGCGTTCGGGCACGCAGATCTGGAGCGTACAGGCGAGCCAGTTCGCCTGCGCCGAGATTGCGAGCCTGCTGCCCGGCGCGGCATTGGCGGGCACGGTCAGCGGCACCAGCACCGCATAATCGTGCTCGTAGACGTGGTTCATCAGGCCGGAGATCAGCAGCGTCTGCGGCACCGGGAAGCGCATCGCCCCGGTCTTCGCGCCGTTGGGCAAGGTCCAGTCGAGCGTCAGCGCCAGCCCTGCATCGCCCGGGTTCGACCAATAACCATGCCAGCCGGCCTCGGGCTGCATCAGCACCGCCAGCGTGACTGTGCCGCCGGGCGCCACCGACCCCTCGGCCAGCAAAGTGGCGTGGATGTGCGACGGGCCGGCGCCACCGCCGGGCGGGCCGAATGCGCCTTGCGGTGGGGCCGGTTGGGCGTGGAGCGGCGCGGCCATCAGCGCGAGCAAGCCCGCGATCAGGGCGAGCAGGCGAAGGGCAGGGCGATACGGGATCAATGCGCGGATCATGACGGTTTATGGACGCTCCAGACCCCTTGCGCACCCCGGGCCTTGGTGCAATGCCGGCTTGGAGGCCGGTCTAGGTTCGCACGCGTCGCAAGTCCAGACCGCTGCCCAATTTCGGAGATTGATCCTTTGATTCGCAAGAACCGGCTCGCCGCTTTGTTCGCCTCTCTGGCCGTGCCGCTGGTGGCTTGTGCATCGGCTCTCCCTGCTCAAGCCAAGCCAGCACCTGCACCGCTGCCCGCACCCAAGCTGGTGCTGGCAATCGCGGTCGACCAGTTTTCGGCCGACTTGTTCGCGCAATACCGCGAACATTACACCGGCGGCTTCGCGCGGCTCCTGAAAGGCGCGGTCTATCCATCGGGCTTCCAGTCGCACGCGGCAACCGAAACCTGCCCCGGGCACTCGACCATCCTCACCGGCGTTCATCCGGGCCGCGCGGGCATCGTGGCCAACAACTGGTACGACCTTTCGGCCAGTCGCGCGGAAAAGCGCATCTATTGCGCCGAGGACGAGAAAGACCCCGCCAGCACATCGGGCAAGCCGGTGGTTTCGGCCGTCCACTTGCGCGTGCCCACACTGGGCGAGCGGATGAAGATGCAGTGGCCGGCCAGCCGCAACGTGGCGGTTTCGGCCAAGGACCGCGCGGTGATGATGATGGGCGGACACCAGATCGACGCGGCTTATTGGTGGCTGGGCGACAAGTTCGTCACGCTCAAGGGCCGCGCGCCGGTGCCGGTGGCGGTTGCCGAAAACGCCATGGTGGGCGCGCTGCTCAAGAAGGGCGCACCCGCCTTCACGCCGCCAGCCTATTGCGCCGCGCACGATCGCGCATTGAAGGCGGGCGAAGTCGAGATCGGCACCGGCCGCTTTGCTCTGAAGGCCGGGCAGAATGACGCCTTCCGCGTCTCTCCGCGCATCGATGCCGCCACGGCAGACCTCGCCGTGGCGCTCGCCAGCGACATGAAGCTGGGCAAGGGCGCTGCGCTCGATGTCCTTTCGGTCAGCTTTTCGGCCACCGACTACATCGGCCATGCATACGGCACGCAAGGCGTGGAGATGTGCATCCAGATGGCGCAGCTCGATGCCACATTGGGCAGCCTGTTTGCCCGGCTCGACAAGCAAGGGATCGATTACGTGGCGGTGCTGACCGCAGACCATGGCGGGCTGGATACGCCCGAACGGCTCGACGAACAGTCCTTGCCCGACGCCACCCGCGTTGACGTGGGGCTGACCCCGGGCAAGCTGTCCGCAGCGCTGGCGGCAAAGCTCGGCTTACCTGCCGCCGCGGGCCTGGTTTCGTCCGACGGGCCTTTCGGGGATTACTACGTCAGCCGCGCATTGCCAGATGCGGTCCGCGCCAAGGCCATCATCGAACTCGCCGCGCTACTCGGTTCGAGCACGCAGGTTGCCGCGGTGTTCACGCACGAGGAACTGGCGCGCACGCCACTGCCTGCCGGATCGCCGCAGGACTGGACGTTGAAGGACCGCGCGCGCGCCTCGTTCGATCCCGAACGGTCGGGCGACGTGGTGTCGCTGCTGCGCCGCGTGGTCGTGCCGATCCCGCGCGCTGCCCCCGGCTATACCGCCACGCACGGATCCCCGTGGGATTACGATCGCCGCGTGCCGATGCTGTTCTGGCGCAAGGGCATGACCGGGTTCGAACAACCGGCGCCGGTCGAGACGGTCGACATCGCGCCGACGCTGGCCGCGCTGATCGGGCTCAAGGTGGCAGAGGCTTCATTCGACGGGCGTTGCCTCGATCTTGATGCGGGGCCGGGCAACACCTGCCCGGTGGCAAAATGAGCGTACCAGCATCCCCGCGCGATGCCGTCATCCTGGGCGGCGGGCTGGTCGGCATGACGCTGGCGATCGCGCTGGCCAGGCAGGGCATGACCACTCACGTCGTCGACGCCGCAGACCCGTCGGACACCACCGCTGCCGATTTCGATGGCCGCGCCTCGGCGATTTCGACCGCGAGCTGGAACCTCTACACCAACCTTGGCATGGCCGATGCGCTGGTGGCCAAGGGCTCCCCGATCGACGCGATCGCGGTGACCGACGGCATGAAGCCTGGCCGCATCGACTTCCGCCCGACCGCCGAGGAAGGCTCGCTCGGCCGGATGTTCGCCAACCGCGATTTGCGCCTCGCGATGTACGCGGTGGCGGCCGGGTGCCCCGAAATCACCTTCCACACCCGCGCCAAAGTGGTCTCGCGCGAACGCGATGCGCATGGCGTGAAGGTCACCCTGGCCGACGGGCAAGTGCTGGCGGGCGCGCTGCTGGTCGGCGCCGAAGGCCGCGCCTCGCCCACCCGCGACGAGGCCGGGTTCACGCCCGCGAAGTGGTCTTACGGCCACCGCGCGATCATTTCGGGGCTGACGCACGAAAAACCGCACGGCAACACCGCGTGGGAGATCTTCTACCCGGCCGGGCCATTCGCGCTGCTGCCTTTGCTCGATGATCCTGACTCCGGGCCAGACGGCAAGCACCGTTCGGCGCTGGTGTGGACCGTGGCGGAAACGAACGCGGCGGGCGTGCTCGCACTATCCGACCGCGCGTTCCTGGCCGAAGTCGAAAAGCGCATGGGCGACATTTTCGGCAAGCTCGCGATCGGTGCGGGGCGATCATCCTACCCGCTCAACTTTCACCATACCGCGCGCGTCACGTCTGACCGGCTGGTGCTGGTGGGCGATGCCGCGCACGGTATGCACCCGATTGCGGGCCAGGGCCTCAACCTGGGCTTGCGCGATGTGGCCGCGTTTGCCGAAGTCCTGGCCGAAGGCGCGCGGCTGGGCCTCGATCCGGGCGATGCGCAAACGCTCGCCCGCTACGAACGCTGGCGCGCCAGCGACACGCTGATGGTCGCCACCGCCACCGACGTGCTGACCCGGCTGTTCGGCCTGCCCGGCAAGCTGCCCTCGGCCGTCCGCCGGCTGGGCATGGGCGGCGTGCAGCGCCTGCCCACGCTCAAACGCTGGTTCATGGACGAAGCGCGCGGAATGAGCGGGGACTTGCCGGAATTGCTGCGCGGATAAGGCAGATGCCTTCGCGTTCGGCAGCGATCGAATCTGGCGAGATGCCTTGTTTGCAACCTGCAGCGCGACAATTCCTGCTTGGCGAAAAGGGGGGCAATGAGGGGTTATAACCAATCGGTCGTGATCTCGCCGCTATGCCCCTCCGGCGCCAGCGCGGCGCGCAGGGCTTCCAGCAGAGGCGGCAAGACCTGCGTGAAGGCGTAGGGCGGGTTGACGATATAAAGGCCCGCGCCATTGTAGATGCCGGGCTGATCGCCATCGTACAACCAATGCTCCACCCGCAGCAATTTCGGGATGCCGAGCTTGCGCAACTGCTCGCTCCACTGCCCATGTGTGGCGCGGTCTTTCAGCGGATACCAGATCACCGTCACGCCATGCGCCCATTTGCGGTGAGCGGCGGCGAGAGTGGCGGTGATACGTGCGCGTTCATCGGGCTGCTCGTACGGCGGGTCGACCAGCACCACGCCGCGAGACGTTCTGGGCGGAAGCATCGCCAGCCAAAGCTCGTAGGCGTCGCGCTCATGCACGGCAGCGGTTGTGCCGCGCATCGCGCCGCGCAGGGTATAGGCGTCCTGGGGATGCTTTTCGTTGAGGATCAGGAGGTCCTGCGGGCGCAGAAGCTGCGCCAGGATCCGCGGTGACCCGGGATAGAACTGCAGTTCGGCCCCGACATTCACCGCCTGGACGACGGCGCGGTAGTCGTTCAGCAAGGGGTTCGGGTTGGTCAAGGCTTGCAGCACGCCCTGCGTGGACTCGCCGGTGCGTTGGGCCTGCTCGCCGTCAAGGTCGTACAGCCCGCAGCCGGCATGGGTGTCGACCAGGGTCAACGCGCCCGGTTTGTGCTGCTGGGCCCGCACGAGGGCGATCAGCAGGCAGTGCTTCACGACATCGGCGCTGTTGCCCGCATGGAAGATATGGCGATAATTCATTGCGATTCAAAACCCTGACGATCCGCCTTCATGCGAGTTTCCGAGCGCGATTGCCGATTGCGAGGCCATCGAAGTCCCCAATCCGGTGCCCATAGATAATCGGGCGAAAACCCGCAAAGCCCTTCTGAACGAGGCTTCGAGCCCGCGTTGCGATCGTCACCGATATCGACGAAGCTGCAGGCGCAGAAGCCGCCGTCAAGATCGGGTGTCGGTTCCACAAGCTCGATGCTCGCGTCGGACGAGGCGACTTACGTGACGGGCAGCGAATTCAGCATCGATGGCGGGTTGCTGGCCGGATCGGCCGCGTCGCCCGGTTGATCAGTAACTCGATCCCGACGCGGGGGGTGTGGGAGCGGGTGCTGCCGATGGTTGCGGCGTGCCGGCTGCCACGCGCGGCGGCGGTCCGGCGGGTTGCGTGGCGCGAGCGAGCGGGGATGCCGAGATCACCGCGCTGGCCTCGATCATGTCGAGCGCGCGGGTGGCGATCTGGTAATCGCGTGCCTGCCCCAGCCAGGTGCGCGCGGCGGCGCGGCCGGGGAGCTGGTTGACTTCGCCAACCGCCATGTCGACGCGGCCGTTGACCAGGTACAGCCGCGCGCGTTGCAGCCGCGCTTCGGGATCGGGCGCCAGCCGGTCGTTGCGGCGGATCGTGAACAAGTCGCTGGTTTCGCGGCGCACCCACGACCAGCCGCTTTCGGCCGGTGCGCCCTTGAGCGTGGGGGCGAGGCGTTCGAGTTCGGCGGACAAATAGCTGAGCGTGACCGGGCGCGCGGCGGCGGCAATCACGCGCTCGACCGCGTCGGGCTGCGCAACCGCGAAGCGCAAGCGCAACTGATTGGCGAGGTAGCCCAGCGGCTCGCCGCGCTCGACCGCGCGGCGCGCGGCCGCGGCGACCATGATCGATTCGGCGTGGGTGGCGTTGCCCGCGGCGGCATCGGCCGCGCGGCTGAGCGTTTCGATCCGCTGTTCGAGCGCGGCGATGCGTTCGTTGTCCTGCGCCAGCCCGGCGGCGGTGCGTGCGGCAAGATCGGCCTGTTCGGCCAGCGGGTTCGTTGCGCTGGCGAGGGCGGCGGGTAGAGGGGATTCGGCGCGGTTGGCGAAGGACAGGTCGAGATGCCAATACCCCATGCGCAGCGTCATCACCGCCACGCCCAGCGCGATCACCAGCACCAGCGCGGCAACGAGTGCGCTGAACGCACGACTGCGCCGGGGGCGGCCGTCCGCCGCTCCGTTCGTGCTCACATCGATACCTGGCATGACGTCTCGCTCAGCGCTTATTCCCGCGATCGGCCCCGCGACCCAAACCTGTCTGGCACATTTGCCTGGCCAGCGCCAGCAGCGCGAAATCGCTGCGTTGCGGTGCCACGGCCACTGAAGCCCATCCCGTATCGACCATTTCGGCAATGCGCGGTGCGAGGCAAGCGAGCATGATCGCGCTGCGGTCGATGCGGTTGCGGCGGCATTCCGCAGCGAAATGCCGCGCGGCTTCGCCCGAATGGAGCAACACCAGCGCGGGCGGGGCGAGCAGGTGCACGAGGTCTGGCGGGAAGGCGCGCGTGGCCATGCGATAGACCACGCGGGTGTCGATTTCGACGCCCGGAGCGGGGTGGAGCGGCACATGCGCCTCACCCGCGAGCCGCACGTACTGGCCGGGGGGAAGCTGGCCGACGAGCACGTCGAGCCCGCCTTCACCGGTGCCCGCCACCGCGAAGCCGGCGGCGCGCGCGGCCTGTGCGGTGCTCTCGCCGACCGCGTGAACGGGGAGCGTGTGCAGAGCCTCCAGGCCCGGTCCGCCGAGCCGGAACAACGCGGCACTTCCGGCGAGCAGTGCGGTGTACGGCTTGGGGTCGGGCGGCGTCCAATCGACCGGCTGGCTTTCGAACAGTGCGAAACCGTGGATCGCAAGGCCGAGCGCGCGACCTTGCGCCAGCGTTGCCGACAGGCCGGGTTCGGGCCGGATCGTGACAACCGGCAGCGGCAGCGGCGCCGCGTCCGGTGTGGCTGTCATTGCGCAGGTCCGGCGAAATGCCGGCGGATCGCGTCCGAGGCGCGTTCCAGCAATTGCGCAGCGAGTGCGGCCGGGCCGGTGGTGTCGGTTGCGGCGAAGGTCGCGGCGGCTTCGACGCGTTCGGCACCATCGGAGCTGTAGATCGCGGCGCGCATGTGCAGGCCGGCACCCTCGGCGCGCGTCAGCACCGCGATCGGGCTGTGGCAATTGCCGCCCAACGCTTCGAGAAGCCCGCGTTCGGCGCGGATCGCGGCGTGGCTGGGGGCATGGTCGATCGCGGAAAGCCAAGCGACCACATCGGCGCGCGCGGCCAGGCACTCGATGCCGATCGCGCCTTGTGCAGGCGCCGGCAGCCAGGCTTCGGCATCGAGCGGGGTGCCGACGTGGCTCTGGCCCAGGCGTTCAAGCCCGGCGGCGGCGAGCAGCGTGACATCGGCCTCGCCCGTGGCCAGCTTGCCCAGCCGGGTGGCGACGTTGCCGCGAAACATCACGATCTCGAGATCGGGCCGCAAGTTGCGCATCTGCGCGGCGCGGCGCGGGGCGCTGGTGCCGACACGTGCGCCTTGCGGGATCGCGGCCACGCTGCCCGCGCCCACCAGCACGTCGCGCACATCGGCGCGAGGCAGGATCGCGGCGATCATGAAGGCTTGCGGGCGCTGGGTTTCGACGTCCTTCATCGAATGGACCGCGAAATCGATGCGGCGTTCGTGAAGCGCGGCGTCGAGTTCCTTGGTCCACAGCGCTTTGCCGCCGATTTCGGCGAGCGGGCGATCCTGCACGATGTCGCCGCTGGCCAGCACGGTAACGACCTCGATCGCTTCGGGCGGCCAGCCGTGCGCGGCGCAGAGCCGGTTGCGGGTTTCTTCGGCTTGCGCCAGCGCCAGCGGAGAGCGGCGGGTGCCCAGCCGCAAAGGATGATCGGGGTGTGGTGCGTTCATGGTCGGCTTGCGATAACCGGCAATGTCGTTCAGGGAAACCCCCGACTATGTGGACATTATGGCGCTGATCCTCGGCATTGAATCGAGCTGTGATGAAACCGCCGCCGCGGTGATCGACAGCGACGGGGCGTCGCTGGCGACGCGTGTGGTCGCGCAGATCATTGCCTCGCAGGATGAAGCGCACCGGCCCTACGGCGGCGTGGTGCCCGAAATCGCCGCGCGCGCGCATGTCGAAGTGCTCAGTCCGCTGATCGGGCGGGTGCTGGCGCAGGCGGGGTTGCGGCTGGACCAGATGGACGCAATCGCCGCCACTGCCGGACCTGGCCTGATCGGCGGGGTGATGGTCGGGCTGGTGACGGGCAAGGCACTGGCGATGGCGGCGGGCAAGCCGCTGATCGGGGTGAACCATCTGGAAGGCCACGCGCTGTCGCCGCGGCTGGCCGATCCGACATTGGACTATCCGTACCTGCTGCTGCTGGTTTCGGGCGGGCATTGCCAGATCCTGGAGGTGCGCGGCGTCGGCCAATATCGCCGGCTGGCGACGACGATCGACGATGCGCTGGGTGAGGCCTTCGACAAGACCGCCAAGATCCTGGGCCTGGGCTATCCGGGCGGCCCGGCAGTGGAGCGGCTGGCGCGCGAGGGTGATGCGAAAGCCGTGCCGTTGCCGCGACCGCTGCTGGGCTCGGCCGAACCGCATTTCTCCTTCGCGGGGCTGAAAAGCGCGGTGATGCGCGCCAAGCTGGCGGGTGTGCACCGCGATGCGGACATCGCCGCCGCGTTCCAGCAGGCGGCGATCGACTGCGTGATCGACCGCTTGCGGGGGGCTATTGTGCGCACTTCTGGCATGACAGCGCTGGTGGTTGCAGGCGGGGTGGCAGCAAACCAGGCGTTGCGCGGTGCTCTCGAAACATCGGCGAACGAAGCTGGGCTGCGGCTGGTGGCGCCGCCGCTCATGCTGTGCACCGACAACGCGGCGATGATCGGCTGGGCCGGCGCCGAACGCCTTGCACTGGGGCTGATCGACCCGCTCGACATGGCCGCTCGCCCGCGCTGGCCGCTCGACGCCGCCGCCGAAGCGGTGCGCGGCGCGGGGGTCAAGGGTTGATGGGCCGCGCCGCGATTGGTGTTGTGGGCGCTGGAGCGTGGGGGACCGCGCTGGCGCAGATGCTGGCATCGGATGGGCGCGACGTGGTGCTGTGGGCCCGCGAGACGGAACTGGTCGAAGCGGTCAACACCTCGCATCGCAACCCGCTGTTCCTCCCATCCGCAACGCTGTCTCAGTCGATCCGCGCAACCGGTGATCTTTCCGAACTGGCTGCGCTACCAATCCTGCTGATCGTCACGCCCGCGCAGCACCTGGGCGTAACCTTGCGCGCGCTGCCCGGTTTTGCCGGGGATCTGGTGCTATGCGCCAAGGGCATCGAGGCCGGCACCGGGCGGCTGATGGCCGATGTCGCGCGTGATGCCGCACCGTCCGCGCAGCTTGCCGTGCTGTCCGGGCCGACATTTGCGCACGAAGTCGCGGCGGGATTGCCCACGGCAGTTACGCTGGCGTGCGGACATGGCGAGGCCCAATGGCAGCGGCTGTCAGCCGCCATCGCGCGGCCGCAATTTCGCCCGTATTATTCCGACGACATGATCGGCACCGAGATCGGCGGCGCGGTCAAGAACGTGCTGGCGATCGCCTGCGGGGTGGTCGACGGGCTGCGGCTGGGCCAGAACGCGCGCGCTGCGCTGATCGGGCGGGGCTTTGCCGAGATGCAGCGCTTCGGGCTGGCGCTTGGCGCGATGCCCGAGACTTTGGCGGGGCTTTCGGGGCTGGGTGACCTGGTGCTGACCTGCTCCTCCACCGCCAGCCGCAACTATTCGCTGGGCAAGGCGCTGGGCGAGGGCGCGAGCGCGGCCTCGGTCATGGCCGATCGCACCACCGTGGCCGAAGGCGCGTTCACCGCGCCGGTGTTGGCAGAGATCGCCCGCCAGCGCGGCGTGTCGATGCCGATCGTCGATGCGGTACGGGCGCTGCTGGCAGGCACGATGCCCGCCGGCGAGATGGTCACGGCGTTGCTTTCGCGCCCGTTGCGCGCAGAGTAACGGCACCCATGACGATCATCGCCCCCGCCAATGAACAGACCGATATCGCCGCGCTTGCGCGTGGCGGACGAACCAATGTGTTCGGCTTCCTGCTGCGCCTGGCCGCGCGGTTGCCGTTCCTGTTCATTGCCGGGCGGCTTTACGGCGCCGCCGCGCTCGGGCGGTTTGCTGCGGCGATCATCGTCGTCGAATTCGCCGCGCAGTTCGCCACGCTGGGGCTGAAGCGCGGGTTGGCGCAGGAATTGTCGCGCCGGACCCGGCCGAGCGCCAACATCGTCGCCGATGCGCTGCTGCTGTCGGTCAGCGGCGCGGGCGTGCTGGCGTTCGTGCTGTGGCTGTTCCCCGAGCCGATGTTTCCACATGGCGGATCGACCCTGCTCGAACACCTGCTGCCGATCACGATCCTGCCGATGGCGATCGGCGACATCGCGCTGGCAGCGCTGGCCTATCGCTTCGACGTGGGCGCCACGGTGCGCGCGCGCGCGGTGGTGGAGCCGTGGACGCTGTCGATCGCGGCCGGCGCCTTGTACTACGTCAATTCCACCGATGGGCTGGCGATCGCCTACATGCTGTCGATCTTCGGCGCGACCGCGACCGCGCTGGTACCGCTGGTGAAAAGCTATGGCCTACCCAAACAGTGGCGGCCCGATGTGCTGGGCTTGGGCCGGCTGACGCTCGCCAACCTGCCGCTGGCGGGCGCCGATGCGGTCGAATGGGGCACGCGCAAGCTCGATATCGCGATTCTGGCGCAGTTCGCGCCCGCAGAGGCGGTGGGCGTCTATTATGTGGCGCAGCAGATCGCCAGCCTGCCGCAGAAGCTCAAGAGCAGCTTCGAGCCGATCCTGGGGCCTGTCATCACGCGCAACCTGGCCGAGAACAACCTGCCGGCAATCGCGCGGCAATTGTGCCAGGTGGGCTTCTGGATCACCGCCGCGCAAGCCGGCATCGCGCTGGCGCTGGGCATTCCGGCCAAGGCGGTGATGGGGCTGGTCGGCCCGCATTTCGTGGGCGGCACCGGCGCGGCGGCATTCCTGCTGCTGGCCGAAGTGATGGCCGCGCCCGCGGTGGTGAGCGAGGCCGCGCTGATCTACATCGCGCCGGTGCGCAACCTGATCATCAGCCTGGGCACGATCGTGGTGCAGGCTGGGCTGACGGTGGCGTTCATCCTGTTCCTGCGCTCGCTGCCCGACTGGGACCTGCCGCCGTGGATGGCGGTCGATGCCGCGCACTTGCCGTTCTACCAGGCGGCGGCGGTGGCGGCGGCGCTGGCGCTGACGCTGGCGCTGGCCTCGGCGGTCAAGTCGCGGCTGGTGCGCTATTTGCTGGGCGGCAAGGTGAGCAACTGGCGCTGGGCGCTGGTGGCCGCTGCGCTGCCGACGGCGGCAATCGGCTGGGCTGCGCACTGGCTGCCTGAGTGGCTCGAATTGCTCGCGGGCATCCCGGCGATGCTGGCGTGCTACATGGCGATGATCTGGAAACTGGGCTTCGGGCCGGAGGATCGGGTGCTGTTCAGGAAGGCGGAGGCTGTGGTGGCGGGGTAGGTAGGGCTGGGCGGTCCAAGGACCGCGGCTACCGGCACTTGATTGGGGGTTGGCATCAGCGAATGGGCGCTTGTGACACCGTTGCGGATATCCCGGCAGGCGCGCATACTTCGGCCATGGTCGACGTTTATGAGAGCTCTGTTGAAGCAGCGGGTCGGTTCGGGTCCGTTTTCGAAAGGGACGAAGAAACCGCTTTTTTCTACTTGCTGGATTTGCACAAGCGAGAGGGCAATCAGATCGTTGGCACGTTCAGAGCCGATATCGTCAATAGCATGCCCGTTGATGTGCCCGTTTCAATCAGGTGGAACTCCTCCGGTACGGCTACCGGATTATTTGTAAACGGTCGCCTTCTTGCGATCTTTGATCTCCAAGCAGATGAGTTGAAGGCCCGCTACGCTAATGGCGGTGACGATGACCTATTTCGAAGCCACTAAACGGCAGCTTCCCTATCTCTCAACGTCACCCTGAACTTGTTTCAGGGTCCATCTCTCCCAATCCACGATCAGTGCAGGCGGCACGCTGGATGCTGAAACAAGTTCAGCATGACACCCACTCCCGGTTGCGGAACGCAAGCGGAACGCACATATCTTCGCCATGTCCGAACTCGTCATCCGCCGGGGGCTTGCCGAGCCCGATACCACCTCCACTTTCGTCCCCCACCGCCCCGCGCGGCCCGACAAGCCCGATGGCGGCAAGCGCTTCGTGGTGCGGTCGGAGTTCGAGCCGGCGGGGGATCAGCCCGATGCGATCAGGGACATTGTCGCGGCCGCGAGGGAGGATGATCGCACGCAAGTGCTGCTGGGCGTGACCGGGTCGGGCAAGACATACACGATGGCCAAGGTGATCGAGGAACTGCAGCGCCCCGCGCTGATCCTGGCGCCCAACAAGCTGCTCGCGGCGCAGCTTTATGGCGAATTTCGCAGCTTTTTCCCCGACAACGCGGTCGAATATTTCGTCAGCTATTACGATTATTACCAGCCCGAAGCCTACGTGCCGCGATCGGACACCTACATCGAGAAGGAAAGCTCGGTGAACGAGGCGATCGATCGGATGCGCCATTCGGCCACCCGCTCGCTGTTGGAACGCGATGACGTGATCATCGTCGCGTCGGTGTCGTGCATCTACGGCATCGGCTCGGTCGAGACCTATTCGGCGATGGTGTTCGACCTGAAGAAGGGCGAAACCGTCGATCAGAGCGAGTTGATCCGCAAGCTGGTGGCGCTGCAATACAAGCGCAACGACGTGGCCTTCGCGCGCGGCATGTTCCGCGTGCGCGGCGACAATCTCGAAATCTATCCGAGCCACTACGAGGACATGGCCTGGCGCGTGTCGTTCTTCGGCGACGAGATCGAGGCGATCCACGAATTCGATCCGCTGACCGGCAAGAAGGGCCAGTCGCTGGAAAAAGTGCGCGTTTACGCCAATTCGCATTACGTGACCCCCGGCCCGACGATGAAGCAAGCGGCCGATGCGATCCGTTTCGAGCTGGAAGACCGGCTCAAGGAACTGCACGAGGAGGGCAAGCTGCTGGAGGCGCAGCGGCTGGAACAGCGCACGCATTTCGATCTGGAGATGATCGCCGCCACCGGCAGTTGCGCGGGGATCGAGAACTATTCGCGCTTCCTGACGGGCCGTCTGCCGGGCGAACCGCCGCCGACGCTGTTCGAATACCTGCCCGACAACGCGCTGCTGTTCATCGACGAAAGCCACCAGACCGTGCCGCAGATCGGCGCGATGGCCAAGGGCGATCACCGTCGCAAGATCACGCTGGCCGAATATGGCTTTCGCCTGCCGAGCTGCATCGACAACCGCCCGTTGCGCTTCAACGAATGGGACGCGATGCGCCCGCAGACGGTGGCGGTTTCGGCCACGCCCGGCAATTGGGAGATGGAGCAAGCGGGCGGGGTGTTCGCCGAACAAGTGATCCGCCCGACCGGACTGATCGACCCGCCGGTGTTCATACGGCCCGTGGAAGACCAGGTGCAGGACTGCATCGAGGAATGCCGCAAGGTGGCGCTGGTGGGCTATCGCACGCTCGTCACCACGCTGACCAAGCGCATGGCCGAGGATCTGACCGAGTTCATGCACGAGGCGGGGTTGCGCGTGCGCTATATGCACAGCGACGTCGAAACGCTCGAACGCATCGAACTGATCCGCGATCTGCGGCTGGGCGTTTACGATGTGCTGGTGGGCATCAACCTGCTGCGCGAGGGGCTGGATATCCCCGAGTGCGGCCTCGTGTGCATCCTCGATGCCGACAAGGAAGGGTTCCTGCGCAGCGAAACCAGCCTCATCCAGACCATCGGCCGCGCCGCGCGCAACGTGGACGGCCGCGTGATCCTCTACGCCGACCGGATCACCGGCAGCATGGAGCGCGCGATGGCCGAAACCGACCGCCGCCGCGAAAAGCAGCACGCCTACAACCTCTTGCACGACATCACCCCCGCCTCGATCAAGCGCGGCATCGCCGACATCATCGCCGACACCGCCAGCCGCGACGGCGTGCTGGTGGAAATCGAGGATGACGGGGTGAACAATCTCGTCGGCCACAACTTGCGCGCTTACGTCGAGGACCTGGAAAAGCGCATGCGCGCGGCGGCGGCGGACCTCGAGTTCGAAGAAGCCGGGCGGTTGCGCGATGAAATCCGGCGGCTGGAAGCGGGCGAGCTTGGCTTGGCGGGAGAGCAGAGCAAGGCGCCGAATGTGGGGAGGAGCAATGAGGGCAAGCCGGGGACGCGGAAGACGAGGTATGGCAAGAGCCAGAAGAAGTGGGGGAAGTGATGGCGGTGCTAGTTGTTGTGATCCGCTGGGGTCCGGAGGAAACGGACCGCTCGCATTTTTCTAAGGCACTGGCGCAATATGCCCGATGCGAAATTGCAGAAAATTGTTGGCTCATTGACACAAGTTTGGACTTGGCGATCGCGAGAGGTGAACTATCATCAAGGCTCGGCTTTGATGACCTGTTGTTGGTGGCTGAGATTTTCTCAGACTGTCAATTCCATCAGGGTGGCCGACCAGAGGAGTGGGCTCAGTCAGCAAATCGCCGGTGGGGAACAAGGGATCGAAAATGGATCTTTGAAAGACTCTTTGGCCGATAGTTCTTGGTGATTGCAGAGTCCGGGAAAAGCAGTTTGACAGAGATGTGTGGTTGATACCTGTAGTGTGGCCGAAGGGGATCAAGCCCATGACCAAGCCCGCCAAACTCTACACCCTGCTCCTGCAATCGACCGATCGTTCGATCGATTTTCGCGATTTCATCGCAATGATCGAAGCGTTCGGTTTCACGCATATTCGCTCCAAGGGCAGCCATCGGTCCTACGCGCACCCGCAATGCGATGCGCTTCTGGTCCTCCAGCCCAAAGGCAAGGACGCAAAGCGCTATCAGGTCCGCGAGTTTCTTGGTATTGTCGAGGCGAATGGTCTCAAGTTGGACAAGTGATGCAGCACCGCTACCATATCAACGTCTTCTGGGCCGCTGACGACGATTGCTGGATCGCGGATGTGCCCGATCTCAAGCCATGCTCGGCGCATGGCGAAACGCCCGAAGAGGCCATTGCCGAAGCGCAAGTCGCTATCGAATTGTGGATCGAAACTGCGATCGAGCGTAGCCTGCCGATACCCGAGCCGCGCTACCGTCCGGCTATCTACGCTGCCGCCTGAACGCGGCTAACTCACCCGCGTCAGCCGCCCCGCCAACCCGGTCGCGCCGGGGATGGCGGCTAGCCGGGCCAAGACGCTGGCTCCGCTCGGACGGACCGACAGCTTCGTAACCAGCCCAGCCGTCCGCACCGGCCCGGCAATGTGCGCACCAAACCGCCGCTGGTATTCGGGCGCGGCCTCTGCGCCGCCTTTCACCCAAGCGTCCACCGCTGCCTCTGCGCTGGCCAGTGCGATGCCGATGCCTTCGCCGGCGAATGAGGGGATGCAGCCGGCCTGGTCGCCCAGGCGGAACAGGCCCGGCAGCGTTTCGCGCGCGCGCCAGCCGTAGGGGACGTGGCCGATGGCGTCGAATGCGGCGTCGTCGGGCATTTCCGCAAGTCGTTCGCGCAAGATCGGGTGCGTGGCGAAAAGTTCTGCAAACAAACCGGCGGGCTTGCCACCGGCGCGGGCGAGGCGGCTCTTGCGCACCGCCATGCACAAGTTGGCGCTGGCGCCGTCCTGCAGCACCACGCCGCAATAGCCGCCTTCGAACATGTGCATTTCGATCCGCTCGTCGAGCGCGCGGGCGAGGGCGGGGGTAGCCGCCAAGCGCAGCCGGATGCCCACGAACGGATCGGGCCCGGCCGCATCGCGCGGACGGCTGGCGCCGCGCGTTTCATGCTTGCCGCTGGCGAGGAACACCGCCGAGGCGGGGATTGCCACGCCGCTTTCGTCGAACGCTTCGGCGCCATCCATCCTGACGGTAGCGTGGCGCACTTCGGTGCCGAGCGCGATTGCCCGCTCGATCAGCGCAGTGTCCATCGCGTAGCGCGAGAGGCCGAGCGCGGGGTAGGGCAGCGCACGAACCGTCTCGCGCGTGCCGTCGATCAACGCAAGCCGCGTCACGCGGTGCCCGCCGATCGCATCGGGATCGACCCCCAGCGCGCGTAGCCGGTCGAGCGTGCGCCAGCTCAGGAACCCGCCGCACAAGGCATCGCCGATCGTGCGGTTGCGCTCGACCAGCAGCGCGGGGGTGCCCGCCATCGCCAGCCGGATCGCCGCCGCCGCACCCGCCGGGCCGCCACCGATCACGAGAGGGCGGGCGCTGCTCATGTTCGTGAAAACGCGAAGCCTTCGGCGGCAAGCCCCGGCCCGAACGCCATCGCCACGCCGTTGGGGTTTCCGTCTTTCGCCATCAATCGCGCGAGCACGAACAGCAGCGTGGCCGAACTCATGTTGCCGTTGGCCGCCAGCACGGCGCGCGAATCGGTGAGCGCCTCCGGATCGAGGCCTAGCCCGTGCTCTACCGCATCCAGGATCGAGCGTCCGCCGGCGTGGACCGCGTAGTCGATCTCACTCGCTCGCTGTCCGCCCAGAATATCGAGCCGCAATCCCGGATCGTGCAGCGCGGTGTTGATCCGGCCCGGAACTTCCCCCGAAAGCACCATTTCGAACCCGGTATCGCCGATGTTCCACTGGATCAGCGCGTCGCTGTCGGGCAGTGCGGCGGTGAACAGGCGATCGATCCTCAAGCCCGATGGTTCCGACGAAACCAGCGCCGCCGCGGCGCCATCGCCGAACAGCAAGGCCGCCAGCAGTTCCTCCATCGTGCCGCACGCACCCAGATGCAGCGATGACAGCTCGACACACACCACCAGCACCCGCGCCGCCGGCTCGGAGCGCGCGATGTGATGCGCCACCCGCATCGCGGCTACGGCGGCGTAGCAACCCATGAAGCCCACCAGCGTGCGTTCGATATGCGGATCGAGCCCCAGCTTGCGGATCACGATCTGGTCCACCCCCGGCGCAACAAAGCCGGTGCAACTGGCGAGCACGAGGTGCGTGACGCCCTCGATCGACACCTGGCGCTCCAGGTCGCGGATCGCGGCAATCGCCAGATTGGGCGCGGTGGCGGCGTAAAGCTCCATGCGGCGGGCAGTGCTGGGTGCGATGTTGCCGTGATAAAACCCGCCCGCATCGACCGGCGATCCGCCATCGGGTGAGCGCGGCAGGACCGACCAGCGGTGTCCGATTCCGGCGCGGCCGGCCATGCGCTTGAACAGTGCGATCTCGCGCGGATCGGCCAGCCGCTGCTGCGCCCATGCGATGTACGGCCCATGGATATCGTGATCGGGCACGGCAGTGCCGATCGCATGGATATGCGCGTGGTGTGAGGCCGTGCCCGATGGCATCAAATCGTTATCCTTATTGCAACCTGTATGGACCGTGGCGGCTCAACGCGCCAGATGCCCCGAAGGGTTCAGCGCACGCGTTCGACCGTCAGCCGGAAGGGGAAGCGCCGCGCGATCGCGACAGTCTCCGGATCGATCCCCGCGCGCGCCAGGATGGCGGGCCATTCGCGCGGGCGGTATGATCGTGCGATCGACAGCGTGCCGTCTTCGCGCACGATGCGGTGGACGCCTAGCACGCGCGCCAGCAGCGGGTAGCCGCCGTGCGCAAAGCGGTGGCGGTGGAGGTCGCTGACCAGCCAGCCGGCGCGCGCTTCGGCGTCCATATGGCGCAGGAACTGGTCGAGCTGCGCGTCGGCCATGTGGTGCGCGACCTGGCTGCTGATGATGAAATCGAACGCTTCGGGTTGGTCGAGATAGTCGCCGGTGCGGTATTCGATGGCCGGATCATGCGGCACAGCAGCGAGCGCCACTTCGGCACTCAGCGGGTTGAGATCGACGCCCACCAGCCGCGCAGCGATCCCGCGCTTGCCGGCCCAGTGGGCGATTGCCCGCAGCATGTCGCCCTGTCCGAACCCCACGTCGAGCAGGCTGAACGCGCGGCGCGTCCCGATCGCGCGATCGAGGAAGGCCAGCGTGGGCCAGGCGGTGAAAGTCCAGCGGTTGATCTTCGCCAGATCGCGCAGCACCGCCGCGTACACTGCCGGATCGATATCCTCCGCATCCATCTGCTCATCAGCGATGGTGCGGTTCGCCAGTGAACTCATCGCGCGCTCACAGCACGTTCTTCAAACCGTCGATCACGTATTGCGCGGCCAGCGCCGCCAGCAGCACGCCCAGCAGCCGGGTCAACACCGCTTCGCCTTGCGCGCCGACCAGCCGCATCAGCGAGCGCGCCGCCAGCAGCGCCAGCAGCGTCAGCACCATCACCGCAAACAGCGCCGCCAGGATCACGCCCATTGCTTCGGGCCCGGTGCTGCGGCTCATCAACAGCATGACCGTGGCGATCGAGCCCGGCCCGGCGATCATCGGCATTGCCATCGGGAACACCGAAACGTCGTCGATCGGCGGGCCTTCCGTGTGCGCAGCCTTGACCTTCTCGGCGCGCTGCTCGCGGCGCTGGGTGCGTTTTTCGAAAACCATGTCGAGCGCGATCAGGAACAGCATGATCCCGCCGGCGATGCGAAACGCGTCGAGCCCGATGTGCATCGCGCCCAGCAGCGCCTGCCCGAACAGCGCGAAAGCCACCAGGATCAACCCGGCGATCACCGTGGCGCGGATCGCCATCGCGCGCGCCTGCGCGGTGCTCGCGCCCGCGACCAGCCCGGCATAGATCGGCGCGCAGCCGGGCGGATCGATCACCAGGAACAGCGTGACGAAGGCGGAAATGAAAAGATCGTACAAGGGCTTGGTCGCAATCTGGATGAGGTGAAGTTCAGCGGGCTTTGGGCATGACGCTGGCGTGGAGCACATCGCGCATCGCGCCGTCCTTGCGCAAGTGCAGCGTGAAATCGCGCGCGCCGGCGGTATCGATCGTGGTGGTCCAGGCGAGCGACCGGTCATTCGAAGTAGCGCTCAGCGGGTCTGCAAACGCCTGCGGGCCGGTCAGCGGCTTGCCCTTGGCATCGCGCAGGTCATCCTTGTGGTCGCCGCGATGTCCGGGCGCGGGGCAATCCGCCACTACGCCGTCGATCGCGTCGGGCTCGGCCAGCGGCTGCGTCAGCGCATCGCCCTGGTCGAGCACCCATCTGTAGCCGCCGTCCTTCTGGCGCTGCCACACGGTGATGAAATAGCCCACAGAGTCAGGCCTTTGCCACGCCCCGCGCGTGACCGCGATCGATCCGTCGCAGCTCGACCACACTTTGTGCGGCTGCCACTTGACCGCGACCGGCGGATCCTTGCGGTTCTTGAGGTACTCGGCAACCAGCACCGGCCCGGGCGCGAACATCTTGGCGCCCTTGGCAGCGGTGGTGCGAAACGCGGTCCACTGGCCCTTTTCCTGCGCCAGCGCGGCAAAGCCGATCTCGGCCGCGATCACCCCGCCGGGGTTGGCGGTGGGGCGCAAGGTCTGGCGCGGCGCGGCGACGGCGGCGGTCGAGAGGGCGAGCAGGGTTACGGTGAGCGCGATCCGGTTCATGCGGGTGAGCATAGGGCCGGCACGCGCGTGGCGCCACCCCGGCGCTAAAGTTCGGAAGGCGCGTCCAACCCCGCATTGCGGTAGGCCGCCACCAGCGCATTGCGCAACAGCACCGCGATCGTCATCGGGCCGACTCCACCCGGAACCGGAGTAATGGCGCCCGCCACCTCGCGCACGCCGGCGAAATCAACGTCCCCGACCAGTTTGCCCTTGGGCGACGTCTCGGTCGGCGGAAGGCGGTTGATGCCGACGTCGATCACGGTCGCGCCGGGCTTGATCCAATCGGCCTTGACCATCTCGGGCCGGCCCACCGCGGCCACCACGATATCGGCGCGGCGCACCACTTGGGGGAGGTCCTTCGTGCGGCTGTGCGCGATCGTCACGGTGCAGCTTTCGCCCAGCAGCAATTGCGCCATCGGCTTGCCGACCAGGATCGAACGCCCGATCACCACCGCGTTGAGGCCCGAAAGCGAACCGAGCCGGTCTTTCAGCAGCATCAGCGAGCCCAGCGGCGTGCATGGCACCAGCCCGGGCAAACCCAACGCAAGCCGGCCGGTGCTGACCGGGGTGAGCCCGTCGACATCCTTGGTCGGGCTGATCCGTTCGACCACCGCCTGCTCGTCGAGGTGCCCCGGCAGCGGCAACTGGACGAGAATGCCATCGACCGCGCCATCGGCATTCAATTGATCGACCAGCGCGATCAGGTCCGCCTGCGTGGTGTCGGCGGGCAACCTGTGTTCGAAGCTGGCCATGCCGCATTCGACCGTGGCCTTGCCCTTGGAGCGGACATAGACCTGGCTGGCGGGGTCTTCGCCGACCAGCACCACCGCCAGGCCGGCCTTGCGGCCCGACTGCGCTTCGAACGCGGCGGCGTGGATGGCCACTTTCGCGCGCAGGCCGGCGGCGAAGGCCTTGCCGTCGATCAGCGCTGCGGTGCTTGCAGGGAAGGCATCGCTCATTCGAATTGCGTTCCCAGGTACGACAGGATGATCAGCACGATCTTGATCATGACCAGCAGCACGATCGGCGAGAAATCGATGCCACCTGTGGGCGGCATGAACCGGCGCACCGGGCGCAGGATCGGGGTAAGGATGGCGTCGAGCGCCTGCATCAGCGACGACACGAGACGGTTGTTCATGCTCACCACGTTGAACGCCACCAGCAGCCCCAGCACGAAGCTGACCAGCACCACCGTGGAAATCACGTTGGCGAGCAGCACGAGAATCGGAATAAGTACCTGGTTGATCATGGTGGTCCCTTGCGCACACGATGCGAAGTTGGCGCTCTAGAGCATTTTGCCTGAACGCGAAATCACCCCAAGGCGCGGTTGACGGCTGGCGTTTGCGGTTGGTCGATCGGCGGGGCGTGCAGGAGGTTCAGGGCGTGACCGACGATTTCTCGATATGCCAGCGCAACTGTTCCGCGCTGGCCCCATCGACGTCGTTGACCCGGCGCATCGACACCTGCCCGGCGATGCGGCGGGCGCCGTCGGTGATCGTGACCGGCGCGGTGTAGAACAGCGATCCGGCGCCGGCATCGCCAAGGCCGATGTCGATGGTGACGCGCGACTGTTTCAGCACGGACCAGCGCTTGGCGAAGGCTTGCGGCGAAAGCCCGCTCACCGTGCCGTGTTCGCCCCAGAAGCCGCGCACTTTGGCCCAGTCGCGCGCCTCGACCGCGTGGCCCCAGGCGGCGAGCACTTCGGCGGGGTTGCGCGATTGCATCGCATCGGGCGCGGGCGCGGGCAAGGCGACCGGGACCGGCTCGGCACTGGGTGCGGGCTTGGGCGGCTTGGGTGTGGACGAAGGTTCGGTGAAGGTCGATTCGCTGGCGATCGGGTCCTGCGCCGCGCGCGATGTGGGCGCGTCGGCTGGCGCGGACGCCTGGCATCCGGCCAGCGCGAACAGCGCCAGGGCGAGCGTAGCCCGATCAGCGCGCACCCGAAGCATCCTCCGCCCGGATCAGCGTGCCAGCGCCTTGCGAGGTGAAGATCTCGAGCAGCATCGCGTGCGGCACCCGGCCGTCGAGCACCACCGCCGCCTCGCACCCGGCCTCTACCGCCGCGACGCACGTCTCCAGCTTGGGGATCATCCCCCCCTGGATCGTGCCGTCGGCCTGCAACCGCGCGATGTCGCTGGGGCGCAAGTCGGTCAGCAGCCGCTTGTCCTTGTCGAGCACGCCCGCCACGTCGGTCAGCAGGAACAGCCGCGCGGCTTTCAGCGAAGCAGCGATCGCGCCCGCCATCGTATCGGCGTTGATGTTGTAGGTGTGCCCGTCTGTCCCCGCGCCGATCGGGGCGATCACCGGGATCAGCCCGGCATCGCTGGCGGTGTGGAGGATCATCGGATCGACGTGTGACGGTTCGCCCACGAAGCCCAGGTCGATCACGCTTTCGATGTGGCTATCGGGGTCCTTGACCGTGCGTTCGACCTTGGTGGCGGTGACCAGACCCGCATCCTTGCCCGAAATGCCCAGCGCCTTGCCGCCCGCCGCAGCGATCCAGCCGACCAGTTCCTTGTTGATCGCACCCGACAGGACCATCTCGGCGATCTCGGCGGTGGCCTTGTCGGTCACGCGCAAGCCGTCGATAAAGTGCGATTCGACGCCCAGCTTCTTTAGCATCGCGCCGATCTGCGGGCCGCCGCCGTGGACCACCACCGGGTTGATGCCGACCGCTTTCAGCAGCACCACGTCCTCAGCGAAATTGCGCGCGAGTTCGGGATCGCCCATCGCGTGGCCGCCGTATTTGACCACGAACGTGCGCCCGGCATAGCGTTGCAGGTAGGGCAGCGCCTCGGTCAACGTCTCGGCCTTGGCGAGCATCGCGGGATCGAGCGCGGCCGCGCTGGGCGGGGCGGCGTGGAGTTTTTCGGTCGTCATCGCCGCGCCTTTACGCGGTTGGCGGGGATTGTGAAGTGGCGAGCGTCAGGCTGGCCTGCGGTCGAGATAGCGCCCCAGCTTCACAAACAGCCAGATTCCCGGCGGCACCATGATCGTCGAGAGCAGCAGCTTCGAGATGATCTGCCCCTCCATGATCGATCCGATCGGCAGGTCCTGGCCGTAAAACGAGATCGTGATGAACAGCACGGTATCGATCACCTGGCTCAGCATCGAGGCGATCCACGCGCGCAGGATCAGGAACTTGCCCTGGCCCCCGGCGATGCGCGAGAACAGATAGACGTTGAGCGTCTGCGAGGTGCCGTAGGAAATCAGCCCCGCGAACTGCATCCGGGCGCCCTGGCCGAGCAGGCGGGCAAACGCGTCCTGGTCCTTCCAGAACGGCGCGGGGGGCACGACGTTGATGACGAAGGTCAACAGCACCATCGACACGATCAGCGGCACGAACCCGAACCGCACCAGCCGGTTGGCGACATCGCTGCCGAACAGTTCAGACACCGCGCTGGCCATCACCACCAGCAGCAGGAACGCGAAAATCCCCGATTCGACCGCAAGATCGCCCAACAGCGGCCAGTGCCCCAGCGAAGCAAGCTTGGTGCCCAGCACGCCCGCAAGCACGCACAGCCCGCCGTACAACAGCGAAAACGCGAAAAGCGACTGTGGCATTTGGCGGGGGATGACGGGGGACGGGAGGCTGGCGTCGTTCATCGCCAATCGTTAGCCCGCTTTTGACCACGCGCCAAATCGCCATTAGGACCATGCGGATCTTCTCCACGATCCCGTCAAATCGGAGCCAAGTTCCCGGATGCGCATCCTGACCAGCCTTGCCGGCATGGCGATCATCCTGGGGCTCGCCGTCCTGCTTTCGTCCAACCGCCGTGCAATCCGTTTGCGCGTGGTGGGCAGTGCCTTTGCATTGCAAGCCGCGTTCGCCGCACTTGTGCTCTACGTGCCGCTGGGCAAGTCGATGCTCGAGGGCGCGGCTCGCGGCGTCGAGGGCTTGCTCGGCTATGCGCATGCCGGCGTGGACTTCCTGTTCGGCCCGCTCGCCGCGCCCGAGATCGGCGGGCATAGCTTTGCCATCTCGGCGCTGCCGGTGATCATCTTTTTCGCGGCTCTGATCTCGATCCTGTATTACGTGGGGATCATGCAACTGGTGATCCGCTGGATCGGCGGGGGGCTGGAGAAAATCACCGGAATCAGCAAGATCGAATCGCTCTGCGCCGCGTCGAACATCTTTGTCGGGCAGAGCGAGGCGCCGCTGGTGATCCGGCCTTATCTCGCCGCGCTGAGCCCGTCGCAACTGTTCACGGTGATGACAGTCGGCATGGCAGGCGTCGCAGGTACGATTCTGGCAGCCTACGCCAGCATGGGCGTGCGCATCGATTACCTGGTGGCCGCCGCGTTCATGTCGGCGCCGGGCGGTATCCTGATGGCCAAGCTGGTCATGCCAGACGAACCGCCCGCGCCGGTGGGAGCGGCAGGCGATGCGCTGACCAACCCGCACGATCCAGCCTCGCTACATCCTTCAGCAACGGTCGAGGACGAGGAACGCCCCGCCAACCTGATCATGGCCGCCAGCCAGGGCGCGCAGACCGGCGTCAAGCTGGCGGTCGCGGTCGGCGCGATGGTGCTGGCGTTCGTGGCGCTGGTGGCGCTGGCGAACGGGATCTTCGGCTGGCTGGGCGGGCTGGTGGGCTTGCACGGGCTGTCGTTCCAGCAAGTCGTCGGCTACGTCTTCGCGCCGATCTTCTACCTGCTCGGCGCGCCGAACTGGACCGAATCGCTCGCCGCCGGCGGCCTGTTCGGCACCAAGCTGGTGCTCAACGAATTCGTGGCGTTCATCGAACTGGGCAAGGACACCGCGCTGTCGCAGCAGACCGTGGCGCTGGTCACGTTCGCACTGTGTGGCTTCGCCAATTTCTCGTCGATTGCGATCCAGATGGCGGTGACCGGCGGATTGGCGCCAAACCAGCGGCCGGTGATCGCACGGCTAGGGATGAAGGCTTTGGCCGCTGGGTCCTTGAGCAACCTGATGAGCGCGGCGCTGGCGGGGTTGTTTTTGAGCTTGTGAGCGAAGCGTTTCCCTTCCATTTGCGCGACGCCGACGAGGCGGCTGCCGAATCGCCGTACACGTTCTTCATACCGCTCCGCGAAGAGCGCGTTCAGGTCGACGTTGGCGATCTCGTCAAACTCGGCTTCGAGTACGAATGGCAGACCGAGGAATACGGTGGAGAGCGCATGTGGGTGCGGGTCACCAGCAGGACCGGCCTGTCATTCGCGGGCATTCTTGACAATGAGCCGTTCGAAAAGGGTTTGGTGCTCGGACTTCCTGTCAAATTCGGCATCGAAAAGATCCTGAGTATTCTTTGGGCGAACCCGAACGCGCATCCGTTGGTCGAAGAAGAAAAAGGCTATTGGGAACGGTGCATGGTGGACAGCTGCGTCATCGACGACGGCGTGCCCGTTCAATACCTCTATCGGGAGGAACCGGAGCCGCTCGAAGAAGGGGAAACATATCCCGACAGCGGTTGGCGAATTCGGGGTCAATTTGACCATGCCAGTGCGCCACAGCTTGATGATCGCAAAATCAGCTATTTGGCTTTGGGAGCGGTGCTGAACCGCGATGACAGCTTTCTCGCGCTGCTGGATGCCGAAGTTGGGTCTGCCTTTGAGCGCAATTTCCAAACCGGCGAATACTTTCCCGTCGATTAGCCATCCGCCTCGCGTTTCAATTCATAAAGCGCGTCCAAAGCCTCCCTCGGGCTGAGCGAGTCCAGGTCGAGCGCGCCCAGCCGCTCGCGCAACGGATCACGTTTCGCCTCTTCGGCCTGCAAGGCGGCGGCAAACAACGGCAGGTCGTCCAGTCCCGCCGCCAGGCCGCCGGTCGCAGCACGGCCTTTTTCCAGCTTGTCGAGCACCGCCTTGGCGCGGCGCAACACCGGCGCCGGCACGCCCGCCAGCCTCGCCACCGCCAGCCCATAGCTGCGATCCGCCGGCCCCTCGGCCAGTTCGTGGAGGAGCACGAGATCGCCCTTCCATTCGCGCGCGCGGACGTGGTGGAGGCTGAGCGCGTCGCAGGTTTCGGCGAGGCGTGACAACTCGTGGTAGTGCGTGGCGAACAGGCAGCGGCAGCGATTGACCTCGTGCACCGCCTCGGCGACCGCCCAGGCGAGCGCGAGGCCGTCGTAAGTCGAGGTGCCGCGGCCGACTTCATCGAGGATTACGAAGCTGCGCTCGGTGGCTTGCGCCAGGATCGCGGCGGTTTCGACCATCTCGACCATGAAGGTCGATCGCCCGCGCGCGAGGTTGTCGGCGGCGCCGACGCGGCTGAACAGGCGGTCGACGAGGCCAATCCGCGCCGATGTCGCGGGCACGAACCCGCCGGCTTGGGCAAGCAGCACGATCAGCGCGTTCTGGCGCAGGAAGGTCGATTTTCCGCCCATGTTGGGGCCGCCGACCAGCCACAGCCGATCGGTACCGGACAGCGCGCAATCGTTGGCGACGAAGCGGTCGCCCTGTTTGGCCAATGCGGCCTCAACCACCGGGTGGCGGCCACCTTCGATGGCGAGCGCCCCGCTGTCCTCGATCTGCGGCAGCGCCCAGCGGCCTTCCGCCGCGCGCTCGGCTTGCCCGGCGCAAACATCGAGTCGGGCGAGCGCGGCGGCGGTCGCGGCGATTGCCTCGCGCGCCTTGACCGCTTCGGCGACCAGTTCCTCGAAGTGCGCTTCCTCAGCCGCGAGCGCATGGCCGCCCGATTCGGCGATGCGGCTGGCCTCCTCGTGGAGCGCCAAGGCATTGAACCGCACCGCGCCGGCCATCGTCTGGCGGTGGGTGAAGCCGGACTCCGAGGCCATGAGCTTGTCGGCGTGGCGCGCGGGGACTTCGATGAAGTAGCCGAGCACGCCGTTGTGACGCACTTTCAGCGCGGGCACGCCGGTTTCGTCGCGGTATTTCGCCTCCAGCGCGGCGATGGCGCGGCGCGAATTGCCCGAGGCGCGGCGCAGTTCGTCGAGCGCGGCGTCGTAGCCCTCGGCGATGAAGCCGCCCTGGCCGCGCTCGGTCGGCGGGGTGGCGATGAGCGCGCGTGCGTACAGGTCGATCAGCGCGCCGTGGCCGCCCAGCGCGTGTGATTGACCGGCGATCAGCGCCGGTCGGTCAGCCCGCCCCGACAGGATCGCCCCGATCCGCCGTGCGCCATCAAGCCCGTCGCGCAACTGGCCCAGATCGCGCGGACTGCCGCGCCCAGCAACTACCCGGCCGAGCGCGCGGCCGATGTCTGGCAAAGCACGCAAGCCACCGCGCAGATCGCCGCGCAGCAGCGGATCGTCGTGCAGCCAGCTTACCGCTTCGAGCCGCTGGCGAATCGCCCCGGCATCGGTCAGTGGCGCCGAAAGATCATCAGCCAGCGCCCGCGCGCCCGCTCCCGTCACGCAGCGATCGATCGCATCGAGCAGCGAACCCGCGCGCTGTCCGGTGGTGGAGACCAGGATTTCCAGGCTGGCGCGGGTGCTTTCGTCCATCGCCATGTGCCCTCCCGCCTCGCGCGCGACCGGGGGCAGCAGCAGCGGAAGCGCGCCGCGCCCGACATGGTCGAGATAGGCCACCAGCCCGCCCGCCGCGCCCAGCATCGAGCGGGTGAACCTGCCGAACCCGTCGAGCGTGGCGACGCCGTGGATGGCTTTCAACCGCGCCTCGCCCTCATCGCTGGCGAAGGCGTGCGTCGGCCGCGCCACTGTGTGCGTGGGTGCTTCGGCCCAGCCTTCGGGCGCGACCAGTTCGCTAGGCGCCAGCCGGGCCAGCGCGGCGGCCAGGTCATCGGGAGCGCATTCCTCGAGCTCCATCCGCCCGGTGGAGATGTCGCACGCCGCCAGCCCGATCGCGCCGCGCACCACGCACACCGCCGCCAGCACATTGGCGCGGCGCGGCTCCAGCAAGGCTTCCTCGGTCAGTGTGCCGGCGGTCACGAACCGCACGATGTCGCGCGCCACCAGCGCCTTCGATCCGCCGCGCTGTTTCGCCTGCGCGGGGCTCTCGACCTGCTCGGCGATGGCCACCCGGCACCCGGCACGGATCAACCGCGCAAGGTAGCCCTCGGCCGCGTGAACCGGCACGCCGCACATCGGGATCGGCGCGCCACCGTGCGCACCGCGGCTGGTCAGCGCGATGTCGAGCACTTGCGATGCGGTGCGCGCATCGTCGAAGAACAGCTCGAAAAAGTCGCCCATCCGATAGAACAGCAGGCAGTCCTGGGCCTGCGCCTTGAGCGCAAGATATTGCGCCATCATCGGACTTGCGGCATTGGCGGATTCTGGGGGCGATTCAGTGGGCGTCACCAGCTCGGGGCTAGACCAAACGCCCGTGTTTCTCAAATCCCCCCCTTCTTCTATCCACCCATTCGGCGTCCGATATCGACAGGTCCCGCAACCCCATGCCGCAGCGCGATCACCTTTGGCCCGCGCGGTGGTATCGCCGCTCGCTGCCATGGCTGAGTGCACCGGCGATCGTGCTGTGGGTACTGGTGCTGTGCCTGCCGTTCGCGCTCGTCACGATCCCGCCGCTGGTCGATCTGCCCGGCCACATGGGCGCCTCTGCGATCGAGCTGGCCGGCCCCGAAAGCCCGCTTGCGCGCTATTTCAGTTGGCGCTGGATGTTCGCGCTCAACCTGGGCGGCGAAGTGCTGATGAAGCTGATTGGTGAGCACTTCGGCATCATCGTGGCGGGCTGGGTCAGCACCGTGCTGGCGGTGGCGCTGTTCGGCGCAGGTTTGCTGGCCACGGTGCGGGCGCTCAATCCGCGCGGTGGGTATGGCGTGGCGTGGGCGCTGCTGTTCGTCTTCAGCTTTCCGCTGCTCACGGGGTTCCTGAACTACATCCTCGCCACCGGGCTGTCGCTGTGCGCGTTTGCCGCCTCGATCCGGCTCGAGCACCGACCGCGCCTGCGCGTGGCGATGCTGGTTGTGCTCCAGCCGATCGCGCTGATCAGCCACGCCATCGGCGGAGTGCTGCTGCCGCTGCTGATCGGTGCCTATGCGCTCGGCCGCGTGCTCGACGATCACGAACCCGCGATCACCGAAATGCGCCGCGACTGGCACCGACCCAAGCGCTGGCGCATCCTCGATCCGCGGCTGGCCCCGCCGCTGCGCACCTTCGTGGCGCTGGTATGGCCGCTGGTGGTATCGGTCATGACGATCATCGTGTGGAAGGTGCTCGCGCCCGGCCACAGCGGGCTCAACAAGTGGCGGTGGGACCAGAAGGCCTGGTCGTTCGTGCTGACCTTGCGCGATCAGTCGCTGATGCTCGACGTGGCGACCACGCTGATGGCGGTGATCATGATCGTGCTGGCCCGGGCGATGGGCGCGCGCTGGACCTGGGTCCAACTGCTGCCGGGGCTTAGCGTGTTCGTACTGTTCGTGGTGATCCCCAGCGATATCAACGGCAGCGCCTTTGTCGACATGCGGCTGCTGCCGGTGGCGGCGATGCTTCTGCTGGGCTTGCAGGACTGGAGCTTCGCGCCGCCCGATCGAGCGCGGTTCGTGGCCGTTTCGGGCGCGGTGCTGCTGGGGCTGCGGCTGGTGGTGATCGGCGCAAGCTTCGCCGATTATGCCGAAGACTACAAACGCCAGCTCGGCGCGCTCGGCAGGGTGGCGCAAGGCAGCCGCATACTTGCCTTCGTGGAACACAGTTGCGTCGAAGAACGCTGGCGCAATACCCGCCGCGATCACCTTGCCAGCCTCGCCAGCGTCTATCGCGAGGCCTGGGTCAACGACAACTGGGCGGTGCCAGGGCTCGACATGCTCCAGCCGAAGTTCCGGCCGGCGCGCTATTTCACCGCCGATCCATCCGAATTCGTGTGGTCGCCCGGCTGCCAGGGTGGCCGGCTGCGCAGCGTCGACACCGCCTTGAAGCGCGCGCCGATCGATCTGGTCGATTACGTGTGGCTGATCGACACCGGGCTGCCCAAGCGCCCCGATCCGCGCTTGCGCATCGTCTGGCAGGAAGGCCGCAGCGTGCTTTTTGCGGTAAAACCCTTGGGTTTTTCGGCGTGGACGCTAAGTCAGCTTTAGAAAATGATACGCCGCGATGATCCGGTGAACTTCGGAGAAGTCTTGGTATGGCTGTATCGCATTCGGATCATCGCGCTTCATCGGCTTTCTCCTTGACCCGATCGGCCCCACTCACAGCCGGGCCAGCTTCGCACCTGCCGTGGCTGAAGGCTCCGGTCATTGCCCTGTTTGCGATCCTGACCTGTTTGCCGTTCGCACTCGTGGCCCTGCCGCCATTGATCGATCTGCCAGGCCATATTGCGGCCGCTTCGATCGAAAACGCGGCGCCTACCAGTTCGATCAAGCACTATTTCGAATGGCGTTGGGCTTTCTCGTTCAATCTTGGCGGCGTGCTGTTGTTGAAAGCGCTGGTCCCCCTGTTCGGGCCGATCCGCGCCGGCTGGATCTGCGCGGTATGCGGTGTCTTCCTGCTTGCCGTAGGCTGTCTTGCCATGATCCGCGCCGTCAATCCGCGTGGTGGTTACGGCGTCGGCTGGGCGATGATCTTCGTCTATAGCTATCCGGTCCTGTGGGGCTTTTTGAACTTCATCATCGCAGAAGGCCTGGCGCTATGTGCCTGCGCGGTCGCAATCGGTTTGCAGAACCGGCCGCGTTGGCAGGCGGTGTTTCTGGTTGCCGCCCAGCCAACGCTGTTGATCTGCCACGCTATCGGAGGAATTCTGCTGCCGGTCTTGTTCGGTGCCTTCGTGCTCGGGCAGGAAATCGACCGGCGCTTGCCGCAGTTTCGGCAGGGCGTTGGCAAGCGTGCACTTTGCGTTCGGATCGGAGCCGAATGGATACGGCGCTGCTGGCCGCTGCTTGCTTCTCTGATCACCGTGGCGGTTTGGCGATTGACCGCCACGGGCCCGGGTGAGGGCATCGGGTGGTGGTGGCGCTCGAAGGCCGATGCGCCATTGCTGGTTCTGCGCGATCAATCCATGATACTCGACCTGACGACTGCGCTCATGTCGATCGTGCTTGTTTTTGCCGCAAGCCTGTTGGGCGCAAAATGGACGTTTCGGGGCAGTCTGCCCGGCTTGTCCGTGCTGGCAATCTTCCTGTTGGGGCCGTTCAGTATCGGCCATTCCTACATGATCGATTCGCGCCTGCTGCCGGTGGGCATCATGCTATTGCTCGGCCTGCAGGATTGGTCGGGCCCACGGATTCGAGCGGCCCGGATCGTCGGCATCGTCGGTGGAGCCTTGTTCCTGACCAGGTTGGCCGTCACCACCGCCAGCTTCCCGGTCTATGCCCAGACGTTCGATCGCAACCTTGCCGCAACAACGCACATTGCGCCCGGCAGCCGGGTGCTGGCTTTCGTCAACTGGGATTGTTGGCGGAGCGGCTGGCGCCTGTCTCGCCTCTACCACATTTCCAGCCTGGTAGTTCCGTTGCGTGGCGCCTGGGTCAACGATATCTGGGCAGTTCCAGGCCTGGACATGGTCCAGACCCGGCTCAGGCCCGGACGCTATTATACGTCCGATCCGTCTCAATTTCTGACTTCGCCGAAGTGCCTGGCGACGCCTGGTGTGCACAACGTCGACTCAGTCATACGCAACGCGCCGATCGAGAAGGTGGACTATCTCTGGTTTATCGAGACAGGTCCGCCGAGCCGGCCGGATCGCCGTTTGCGGCTTGTCTGGAGAGACGGGGAAAGCACGCTTTTCGCTGTAAATCACTTGGGTTTTTGAGCTTTGGCGCTAAGTGATCAGTGGCGGGAAGCGAATCTGTCGCAAAAAGGTTGAATGAAACTCGAGCGACGCATCATTGCATATCGGGGGAACCCCGGGGGGACTGCGCATGGCCGATGAAGACAACGTCCGTTTTACCGAACGTGAAGCGCTGTTTTTCCATTCCACCGGACGCCCGGGCAAGATCGAGATCATCGCCAGCAAGCCGATGGCGACGCAGCGCGATTTGTCGCTCGCTTATTCGCCCGGCGTGGCCGTGCCCGTGCTCGCAATCGCCAAGAACCCCGCCGATGCCTACGAATACACCGCCAAGGGCAACCTCGTCGCGGTGATCACCAACGGCACCGCGATCCTCGGGCTGGGCAATCTGGGCGCGCTCGCGTCAAAGCCGGTGATGGAAGGCAAGGCGGTGCTGTTCAAGCGCTTTGCCGACGTCGATTCGATCGACATCGAACTCGACACCGAAGATCCCGACAAGTTCATCGAAGCCGTCGCGCTGATGGAGCCGAGCTTCGGCGGCATCAACCTTGAAGACATCAAGGCGCCCGAATGCTTCATCATCGAACAGGCGCTGAAGGAACGCCTCAAGATTCCGGTCATGCACGATGACCAGCACGGCACCGCAATCATCTCGGCCGCCGGGCTGCTCAACGCCTGCTTCCTGACGGGCCGCGAATTCAGCACGGTCAAGGTCGTGGTCAACGGCGCTGGCGCGGCGGCAATCGCCTGCACCGCGCTGATCAAGGCGATGGGCGTGCGCCACGAAAACGTGCTGATGTGCGATCGCAAGGGCGTGATCTATCGCGGGCGCGACGGGATCGACCAGTTCAAGTCCGCGCATGCGGTCGACACCGATCGCCGCACGCTCGAAGAAGCGCTCGTCGGCGCCGACATCTTCCTGGGTTTGTCGGCCAAGGATGCGTTGAAGCCGGAAATGATCGAGAAGATGGCGCCGCAGCCGATCATCTTCGCGATGGCCAACCCCGATCCCGAAATCACCCCGCCCGATGCCAAGCGCGTGCGGCCCGATTGCATCGTCGCCACCGGGCGTTCGGACTATCCGAACCAGGTCAACAACGTGCTCGGCTTCCCGTTCATCTTCCGCGGCGCGCTCGACGTGCGCGCCACCGCGATCAACGATCACATGAAGATCGCCGCCGCGCGCGCCATCGCCGAACTCGCGCGCGAGCAAGTGCCAGAGGAAGTGGCCGCGGCCTACGGCGGCAAGTCGATGCAGTTCGGGCACGATTATATCATCCCCGCACCGTTCGATCCGCGGCTGATGGAAGTCGTCTCGTCCGCCGTGGCCAAGGGCGCGATGGATTCGGGCGTGGCGCAAAAGCCGATCGCGGATTTCGACGCCTATCGGCACAGCCTGAAAAGCCGGCTCAACCCCACCACTTCGGTGCTTACCCACGTCTATGCGCAAGCCAAGCTCAACCCCAAGCGCGTGGTCTTCGCCGAAGCTGAAAACGAAATCGTGCTGCGCGCCGCCATCCAGTTCCGCAGCGGCGGTTACGGCGAACCGCTGCTTGTCGGGCGCGACCAGGTGGTGCGCGCCAAGCTGGTCGAACTGGGCATCGAAAAACCAGACAGCTACGAAATCCACAACGCCGCGATCAGCCCGCACGTGCCCGCGATGGTGTCGATGCTGTACGAACGGCTCAAGCGGCGCGGGTTCATGGAACGCGACGTGCGCCGCATGGTCAACCAGGACCGCAACGTTTTCGCCTCGGCGCTGGTCAAGCTCGGCCATGCCGATGCCATGATCACCGGCCTCACCCGGCCCTTCGCGCAATCGATGCGCGAAATCCGCCGCGTGCTCGATCCCGCGCCCGATCAGGTGCCCTTCGGCATCCACCTGATGATCGGCAAGAACTACACCGTATTCCTGGCCGATACCACGATCAACGAACGCCCTACCGCGTCCGAACTCGCGCACATTGCGCGCGGCACCGCCGAAGTGGCCAAGCGCCTGGGCCACGAACCGCGCGTGGCGTTCCTGTCGTACTCCACCTTCGGCAACCCCTCGGGCCGCTGGCTCGAAAGCATCCGTGACGCCGTCGCGATCCTCGACGCCAACCCGCCGGGCTTCGAATACGAAGGCGAAATGGCCCCCGACGCCGCGCTCAACCCGCTGGTCATGGCCAACTATCCGTTCAGCCGACTTTCCGCCCCCGCCAACGTGCTGGTCATGCCCGGCCTGCAATCGGCCAACCTCTCGGCCAAACTGCTCCGCGAACTGGCCGGCAACGCCACCATCGGCCCGATGCTGATCGGCATGGAAAAGCCGGTCCAGATCGCCGCGATGACCTCGAACGCTTCGGACGTGCTGACGCTGGCGGTGCTGGCGGCGGCCGGGGTAGCGGTTTGATGTTTTGAAGGGGTGACCCGGGGGAGGGCGGCCGCAGACCTCCAAGACTTGTCGACATGATTTCAGGGCCTCACGGGCAGGCCCGAATTATTTGCGTCGTTGCGAAAGAGGTCGATCGAAATTATCGTCGATCGGCTTTTTGTAGCCACTTTGCCATGTCATCGAGCGGTTTGCTCTCCATCGGCAACAGGCTATCATTCTGCGCTGATTCCGCCCGGCCCAGCGAGTGACCCAATTCAGGGTATAAGATCATCGTCACGCGTTGCCGTACATCAGATCGAGCAACGAACGCGCGTGCCGCTGCGGGATCGATCATTGAATCATTCATACCCTGCAGAATCAGGATGCGCGCAGTTGTCGCAGCGAAGGCATCCGAGACCCCTCTAAGCGCGCGCGACGACGATGACATTCCGAGTCCGCTGTCAGGTCCGTCGGCGTACCACGAAGCGATGACCGGATCTGCTTCCGCGAACGCGATGCGCCCGTCACCGTTGCGATCCAGCAGCGGATTGACCCGTTCTCCCGGCCGAAAACCGCGAAACATCCGGACGAAGATATGGGCCAGGTCTCCGCCGGGACCTGCGTCGGCACGCGCTATGGCGTCTGCGTCCAGGGCGCCATCGGTGGCAAAGCGCATCAAGTAAGGTCTGCCGATCCGGCCATACTGGGCCTGCGCGACATGGGCCGCAGTATCGACGACCGGCGCAATCAAAACGATAGTACGAACCGTGCTGTCGTTCGACGCGACCGCCATTGCGGTCGTTGTTCCTTCGCTCCACCCGACAAGGCCAAGTTGCAGCTTACCTATGCCCGCTCGGCTCCGCACGAAATTCAGCGCCGTCTTCCCGTCCGCGGCGAAATCCACGCCGTTCAAGGCATCGAACTTGGCCCTATCCACGCTCGTCGGCCCCGTCACGAACCGCTTGTTGTAGCGAAAGGATACATAGCCCGCGCACGCGAGCCGACCGGCAATTTGCAACATCGGTCGTGACACGATCTTGCCCCCCACGCCTTCGATCGCACCATCCCGATCGGCGACGTCCGACCCCGGAAAGAGCACTAGAGCGCCACGCCGCGCCATGCCAGCCGGCGGTGTCACAATTTCGGCAGGACTATCGAAGCCGGGGAGCGGCAGGCTGACCGTTTGTCGAACAGGCACGCATGCAGTCGCCGCAGCCGGGTGCGAGATAGCAATCATCAGCGATGCAACCGCGATGTGGAGGTAGAACCGCATGACCACAATCCCCAAGGCCTTGGTACCTTGCAGTATCGCAGCCGTGCAATCCAATTCAGATGATGCCATTTGCTCAAGCAATGCAGAGTTTCCCTTTTTAAATCAACCCCGCCAACGGACTGCTAGGATCGGCATACTTCCGCGTAGCCATCCGCCCCGAGCGATACGCCTCGCGGCCGGCTTCCACCGCCAACTTCATCGCCCGCGCCATGCGGATCGGGTCCTTGGCCTCGGCGATGGCGGTGTTCATCAGCACGCCGTGGCAGCCGAGTTCCATTGCGACGGCGGCGTCCGACGCGGTGCCGACGCCGGCGTCGACCAGCACGGGCACTTTCGCGCCTTCGACGATCAGCCGGATCATCACCTTGTTCTGGAGGCCGAGGCCTGAGCCGATCGGCGCGCCCAGCGGCATGACCGCGACCGCGCCGCAATCTTCCAACTGGCGCGTGGCGATGGGGTCGTCGGCGCAATAGACCATCGGCAGGAAGCCTTCTTTGGCAAGCACTTCGGTGGCCTTCAGCGTTTCGCGCATGTCGGGGTAGAGCGTGCGCGCTTCGCCCAGGACTTCGAGTTTGACGAGGTCCCAGCCGCCGGCTTCGCGCGCCAGGCGCAGCGTGCGGATGGCGCTGTCGGCATCGAAGCAGCCGGCGGTGTTGGGCAGGTAGGTGATCTTTTTGGGGTCGATGAAGTCGGTCAGCATCGGCGCCTTGGGGTCGGTGACATTGACGCGGCGTACGGCGACGGTGACGATCTCGGCGCCCGAGGCGGCGACCGCGGCGGCGTTCTGGGCGAAATCCTTGTACTTGCCGGTGCCGACGATCAGCCGCGAGCGGAAGCGGCGGCCGGCGACTTCCCAGGTGTCGTCATCAACGACCGGGTGGTCACCTCCGCCGACGAAGTGGACGATCTCAAGGACGTCGCCCTCGGCGATGGCGATCGTGGCCAGTTGCGAGCGCGGGGCGATTTCGCCGTTGCGTTCGACCGCGACTTTGGCCGGATCGAGCCCGAGCGTGCGGACCAGATCGGCGACGCTGCCGGGGGCGGCGCGGTGTGGTTCGCCGTTGACGGTAAGGGACAGGGTTGCTGCTGCGGGGTTGGTGGCCATATTCAGGCTCTTACCGAACCCGCCCCCGATCGCAAGTAATCAGCAGCCGCGCCGCAGATTGCGGATGTGCGCGGTGGCGAGCAGGCCCACGCCGCCGATCGTCAGCACGGCTTCGGCGGTGCCGTGCGGTGCGATCAGCCCGGCGGCCATCAGCGCCAGCCCGGTGCCGCCCAATATCAGCAAATCGGTGCGGCGGTGGCGATGCGCGGCAAAGCCCAGCGTAACCACGCCGATTGCCACGGCCATGACCAGCCCGATGCGGTGAATCGCCGGATTGAGCAGTACTTCGCCCGCGCCCAGGCTGCCGATGCCCAGTACGCTCACCAGCACCAGCCCCGCGATGCAGTGAACTGCGCAGAGCCCGGACAGCAGCACGCCTGCCTTGTCGAGTCGCGAACGGTCGGTGGAGGGCGGGATGCTCATGGAGGTCGATATATGTGATAATATAACATTGCGCAACTGGTCCGACGGTCATGTCCCTCAAACCAGCTTGCGATTCGGACCCGTCGGACGCAGAGCAAAGGCCATCATGGCCAGCCTCGCATCCCCCACCGCCCCGTCAATCCGCCAGTCGCAGCCGCTCGCGATCGCGCGCTGGCTGTTCGCAGTGGCGGCGCTGATCGTGGGCATCGTGGTGGTGGGCGGGATTACGCGGCTGACCGAATCGGGGGTTTCGATCACCGAATGGAAGCCGGTCAGCGGCATTCTCCCGCCGCTGGGCGATGCGGCGTGGCAGGTCGAATTCGCCAAGTACCGCCAGACGCCGCAGTTCATCGAGGTGAACGGCCCGGCGGGGATGACGCTGGCGACGTACAAGTTCATCTTCTTCTGGGAATGGGTCCACCGGTTGCTGGCGCGCAGCATAGGCGCGGCCTTCGCGCTGCCGCTGGCGTGGTTCGCGGTGCGTGGTAGCATTCCGAAAGGCTACGGCCCGCGGTTGGTGGGGCTGCTGGCGCTGGGCGGGTTGCAGGGCGTAGTCGGCTGGTGGATGGTCAAATCGGGCATATCGCACGACGTGAAAGTCAGCCACTTGCGGCTGGCAACGCACTTGCTGCTGGCGCTGACGACGATGGCGGGCGTGGTGTGGACCGCGCTCGATATGCGCCGGCTAGCACGCGGTGAGGCACCCGCAAGGGTCACGGGCTTCGGTGCGCTGGCGATCGCGCTGCTGTTCATGCAGCTCCTGCTCGGCGCGATGGTGGCGGGCTTGCGTGCGGGCCATGTCGCCAACGACTGGCCGCTGATGATGGGCAGCCTGTTTCCGGCCGGGATCGACTGGGCGCAGGGATCGCTGCACGCATTGTTCTATGATCCCTACCTGCTCCATTTCCTCCACCGCTGGTGGGCTTGGGCGGTCGTCGCGGCGCTGTTGGTTATGGGACGCAAGCTCAAGGCAATCGGCGCGCGGCCGTCCTCGATCGCGATCCACAGCGCGTTCGGGGTGCAGGTGCTGCTGGGGATCGCTACGGTTATGAGCAACGTCTCGATCCCGCTGGCGGTGTTGCACCAGTTGACCGGCGCACTGCTGGTGATCTCCACCGTGTGGGGTGCGCACGAGCTCGGTCGCACCCGCGCATCCCGCTGAAGGTATTATTTTACCTCTCGGCAAACGCGCCGTTTTGCTTGACTTATCGGGCCTCGTGCAACACTAGCGCCACCTCGCTCCGATAGCTTCGTGCTCTCGGCCAAAGTTTTACAAATAGGGAACCGAGCCATGAAGGCGCTCAGCAAGGTCACCCGGTCGATCAAACCGGCCGAAGTGGTAAAGAACTGGCATCTGATCGATGCCGAAGGCCTGGTTGTCGGCCGGCTCGCGGTGGTCATCGCCAACCGTCTGCGCGGCAAGCACAAGCCCACCTTCACCCCCCACGTCGATTGCGGCGATCACGTTGTCGTGATCAACGCCGACAAGGTGCGGCTGACGGGCAACAAGCTTGGCCAGAAGATCTATTACAAGCACACTGGTTACGCCGGCGGCATCAAGCAGGTCACCGCGGAAAAGGTCCTCCAGGGCAAGTTCCCCGAGCGTGTGATCGAAAAGGCGGTCGAACGCATGATCCCGCGCGGCCCACTCGGCCGTGCGCAGATGCGCGCGCTGCACCTCTACGCCGGCGCCGAGCATCCGCACGCGGGCACCCAGCCCGTTGCGCTCGACGTTGCTTCGATGAACCGCAAGAACAAGGTGGGTGCGTGATGCCCGATACCAACAACACCGATTCGGTTTCGAGCCTGGCCGATCTGGCCGCGCTGACCGCCAACGCCCCTGCTGCTGACACCGGCGCGACCGACACCGGCGCGACCGACACCGGCGCGACCGACACCGTCGCAGCACCCGTCGTCCGCACTGGACCCGCCGCGCCGATCCGCGACCGCGAAGTCGACGCGCAGGGCCGCTCCTACGCCACCGGCAAGCGCAAGGACGCGGTCGCTCGCGTCTGGATCAAGCCCGGCAGCGGCAAGATCACCGTCAACGGTCGCGATCAGGACGTGTACTTCGCACGCCCCACGCTGCGCCTGGTGATCAACCAGCCGTTCCAGGTCGCCGATCGCGACGGCGCCTACGACGTGATCTGCACCGTCAAGGGCGGCGGACTCTCCGGCCAGGCCGGCGCCGTCAAGCACGGCATCGCACAAGCGCTGTCGAAGTTTGAACCGCTGCTGCGCAGCACGGTCAAAGCCGCCGGCTTCCTGACCCGCGATCCGCGCGTCGTGGAACGCAAGAAGTACGGCCGCGCCAAGGCGCGCAAGAGCTTCCAGTTCTCGAAGCGCTGATCTTTCAGCCTTTGGTTCCAAAAGGGGCGGTCCGGGAACGGGCCGCCTTTTTTGGTTTCGGGCTTGGGGGAAGGTTGAAGGTGCCTCCGGCGGGCAAGGGTTACCACCCTTGCATCTGGGTTGCGGATTGTTGCAGACTAGCGCTCGTTGCGCAGCGGCAAGAGTTTGAAAGCCGCTTTGCGGCAAGGCACTCTGCAGGTGTAGTGCATCCATGTGGCCAGCGTTGAGAGGCTACCAACTGAATGCGCACATGGCTTTCTTGCACCCCGACAACGAATAGCAGTTTGTGTGTTCGGTCAGGAGCGGCCTTTGCGGGAAGATAGGCGCGGTTAGCTGCCGTTGGTCTTCGCTGTAACTTCTACGACCCACCGGACAATCCAAGCAGCAGCAAAAGTAAACAAGATAGCTAATGTTATGTAACGCCGACCTTTTATCCACCACCACTCTGGATTTTTATTCACAAGGATCACTCCCTTTGACCATTTCCATAATCTGACTTTAGCATGTGGTGTTAAACTCGCAATGTTGTCGTGTCCGGTCAGGCCGCGTTCGTTGCAGATGGGCAGCAAACGGACCTTCGTTCGCCAGATTGCCCAATGGCGGCTTGCAGGTCCGCGTGGCGACCGGCGCTGCGGCAGGAATGAGCGTGGGTGGCGGACACCCCGGTGTTAATGGACGAAGATTCTTTGTTCGTTCAACTTCGTCGCCCCGCACTCGATGCGGGGCTTGGCTTTCCTTCGGAGCGTTCGTTGTCGGGAAGAGCCGCAGAAGGTTATCCATGCCCCGTGTCAAGCACGGGGCGACGAGCGGTTGCTGGGCTGGCGGTGCGCGCGAACTGAAGCGATCTCCGAACGTTTGCAACGTTGTGGCGTCCGGAAACCCTGCTTTGCGAAAGCCAACTCCCGTTAAATGCCATGGTCGCGCATTGTAGCCTTGGTGCGATCGCCACGGAAGGGGGTAGGGATGCAAGGGCGATGGCCTTTGCCCGCCGGAGGCATCATAACCTCTTAAACCCCTCAATAAACCGGCGGATCAACCTCCGGCACCGCATCGACCAGCGCCACAGGCTCGCCCGGCTTGCGCGGGGGCATCGCGTCTTCGGGCACGTCGTCGATCATCATCTCGCGGGTAGGGACGTATTCGAGGTTGCGCACGCGCACGCGGATCGTGCCGTCGGCGATGAGCAGTTCGTTGAAGCTGGCGGGGGTGGAGCGGATGCGTTTGGACAGCGTGCCGGCGCCGATCATGCGGACGGGGCCGTTGCGGGTCTGGTGCTGCATGTCGAAGGGGTCGTGGACGTGGCCCGACAGCACGGCGAGCACCGGGCGTTTGGCCAGTTCTTCCAGCGCGTTCTGGCCGCCGCGGGTGAGTGCGGTGCCGTGCGTGCCGGTTTCGACGAGCGGGTGGTGTGCGGTAACCAGCGCCTGGGTGCCGGAGGGGAGGGCGTCGATGCGGTCGAGCGTTTCGCGCAGCGCGTCGCCGGTGATCCAGCCTTTCGACCAGTTGAGCCGCCATTGCGCGCGCGCGGTGGTTTTCAGCGGGACAATCGCCACATTGGGCAGCGAAATAGTACGTTCGATCAGCGATTCGATGTCGCGAAAGCGGCGGTAGGGATCGACGAAGCGTTCGGGCAGGTTGAAGTAGGGCAGATCGTGATTGCCGACTTCGACGGTGACCGGAAGATCGAGGCTGGAAATCCAGGCGGTGGCGGCGGCGAATTCGCGGAAGCGGGCGCGCATGGTCAGGTCGCCGGTGATCGCCACGGCGTCGGGGCGTTCGTCGGCGATACGCTCTTTCACCCAGGCCAGCATGGCGGTGTCTTCGAGCCCGAAGTGGATGTCGGAAAGGTGAAAGATGCGCGGCATCGCAGTCCTTTAACCGGGGTTGGATGCACTGGCGAGATATTCAGAGCGCGAATCGGCCGATTTGGTTCCGCCTGCAATCACCTTGTCGTTCACCGACCGAACTTGGCGGTTGGTCGGGCGGGCGAGTCATTGGTCGGCCCGATGCGATGGCCGATCGAAGCGCGCGAGTCGGCGGCACGGGCGTGGGGTAGAGCGAACTCGGCAGCGGCGGTCGGCCCAATATCAGGCCATCTGGCCGAACCCCCCACCAGCCATCTGGTCCCCCGCTTCAGGGTCACCGTCGCTGCCATAAGAATACTGCGACCCCTGATCCACTGCGACTCATGAAAGGATTTTCCCATGACCCATGCCCTTATCGCCGCCGGCCTGGCCGCCCTGTCCATCGCCCATCCCGCTGCCGCTTCGACACGCACCGTGTCTTACGTCGATCTCGACTTGTCGACTGCGCATGGCCGCGTGGCGCTCGATGCCCGCGTGCGCAGCGCTGCCCGCCAGGTCTGCGAAGTCGGTGCCGCCAATGTTTCGCTTGCCGAACAGACCGCCAATCGGGCCTGCATGGCGCACGCAGTCTCGAGCGCGCAACAGCAGTTCGCCAGCATCCAGGCGCGCCGGACGACCAGCACCGACCGCCTGCGTTGAATGTCCAGGAATTGGCCACCGCCAGCCCCCGCAAGGGGTGCGGTGTCCTGCGGCCCGAAAGCGTGCTTCAGCCCCACGCTTTCGGGCCGATTTTCTTAAGCGACGGCGGTTGGCCGGCCTGCTGACGAAGCGGCTGAACCTCGTGCGATGTCTGCATCGACTTCGGCCCGCGTGCGCCACTTGAGACCATCGTGCGGCAGCGCGCGGCCATCGTGCGCGTGGATGCCGATCGCGGCGATCGGCATGCCGTCACGTGCGTCGCACAGTACCGGATCGGATACGCAGCCCATCTCCCACTTTTCGCCCCATTGGCGCAGCGAGAGCATCGCGGGCAGCAGGTCATAGCCCTTGTCGGTCAGGCGGTATTCGATTCGGCGCCGATCATCGGCGCAATGTTCGCGCTTGAGAATGCCGGCTTCGACCAGGCGCGACAGCCGATTCGACAGGATGTTTCGCGCGATTCCGAGTTCTTCCAGGAATTCCTCGAAGTGCCGGACTTTGTTGAAGGCGGCGCGCAAGATCATGAAAGACCAGCGTTCCCCCATCGCTTCGAGCGCCATCGGCAGCCCGCACTGGCTGAGTGCTGCAAGCGGTTCGCGGAGTTTGTCCATCGGCATCACCTCTATCCCGGGCCACGGTGTATCGCATCCCGCAATTCAATGTAAGTTTCTAGTTGCAACTTGCAATCTAATCCATTAGGTATCGATTCGCAACGGGAAAACGAACGCCATCCTCTCCACCGACGATCCCCGTGCAGACACAACAAACAAGGGACATTTCACCATGACTGCGACCCTCTCCAACCGCACCACCAACGGTTTCCGCACCCTGACGATCGCGCTTGCTGCGCTGGTCGGCACCGCTGCCGGTTTTGCCGGAACCACCAGCCCCGCCCACGCCGAAACTGGTGCCTACTACACCGCCAAGCTGGCCACCCCGGTCAAATCGCTTCAGCACATCGCGCTGGGTGACACCGTGTGGTCGTGCGAAGGCGGCGAATGCCATGCCCCACGTGACGGCTCGCGCACCGTCATCACTTGCGAACGCCTCGCCACCAAGCTCGGCGGCGTCGCCAGCTTCACCGCCCAGGGCGGCGAAATGGGCGCGGACGAACTGACCAAGTGCAACAAGAAGGTTTCGGGCGATCGCGTCCAGCTCGGCAGCGCCGCCGCCAAGCGTTAACAAGCTCAACTTTCCTCCCCTCAGCGCGCGCCTCCAGACCCACCCAGTCCCGGCGCGCCAATTCAGGGCGGATCACCGTGTACCCGCATCCCGGCCTGGACCCGGACATGCGGGCAGCCACGGCGATCCGCCCGATTTGTTTGTGCCGCAGCCCCGATTTGTTTGTGCCGCAGCACAGTCGCCTGCGAAAAACCCTTCACGGTCGGCCAGCTATGGTTATACCTCAAGCCATGCTCACCAGATTGTTCGGCCCCGCCTCTTTCGGCCCCGCCTCTTTCGTCCTCGCCTTTCTCGCACTCGCCACCGCAGGCCAGGTCACGATAGCCCAGGCGGCGCCACCCGCGGCGCCACCTGCATCCCCGGTCGGCCCGGCGCCCGACTTCTCGCGGCTGACCGAAGACCACAAGGCCGCGCTGCGCTGCGCTGCGGCGTTCGCGGTGGTCGCCACCGAACAACAGCGCGGTGAAAAGGAAGCGCTCGCCTATCCGCCGTTGGCGTTGCGGGGCAAGGAGTACTTCGTGCGCGTGGCGGCGCAAGTCATGGAACAGGTCGGGCTCAGCCGCGACGTGGTGCGCGGCTTGCTGGTGCAGGACGTGGCCGAAATGCAGCAGCAGGCCGGCGCCATCTCGGACCCTGCGGCCGAAGTGCGGCTGGTCATGCGTCCGTGCCTCGATCGGCTGGAAAAGCTGGTGGCCCCGCTCAAGACCCCCGATCTGCTTGAATGCAGCGCAATTCTCACGCTCGCCGCCGCCGAAGTCCACGCGCGCGAAGGAATGTCGCCGACGGCGTCAGACCTGACCACGCTCGCCACCGTGCTCACCACCCGCGCGCGCGAGGCGCAGATCGCCAAGGGCAGAAGCGGCAATGAAGCCGATACCGCGGTCGAACTCGCGCGCGAAAAGATGGCTGCGACAACCGCGCCCGGTGCGGCTGGCGGCGGGGCCGATCAGTATGACATGGGGCATTGCTACGATCTGTCGAAGCCATCGGCCAAATCGCACTATTGAGTGCGCGCGCGCAGCGCCCATATTGGCGCCATAATCCGCACGGAGAACGACATGCCCGACAAGATCCAGCTCACCGACGCCGCATGGCGTGAGCGGTTGAGCCCTGAACAGTTCCAGGTGCTGCGCCAGGCCGGCACCGAACGCGCGTTCACCGGCAAGTATGAAAAGAACAAGGCGCCCGGCGAATATCTTTGCGCCGGCTGCGGCACGCCGCTGTTCACCTCGGACAGCAAGTACGACAGCGGATCGGGCTGGCCCAGCTTCACCGCGCCGGTGGACGAGGACGCGGTCGACGAACATCGCGATGTCAGCCACGGCATGGTCCGCACCGAAGCGCGCTGCGCCACTTGCGATGGTCACCTGGGCCACGTGTTCCCCGATGGCCCGGGACCGGAAGGCTTGCGTTACTGCATGAACAGCGCGTCGCTTGCGTTCAAGCCGAAGGAATAACACGCCCGATTGCGGACACCCCGTCCGTTCGGAAAGTTTTGGTTAATATGGCATTGCTATTGGCCTAGTACACGCGACGGGTGCCACTTGGCGCGCCGAGGGACATTGACGCAGCCATGGCCAGACGGGATTTCCCCAACCGCAGTGGCGCGGGCACCCCGCCGCCTCCCCCTTCCGGCAAAGCGCCGCGTGGCTTGGCGACGCGCGGGCAGGCGTCGAAGTATTCCGGCTGGCGATTGGCGTTGCGGCGGGTGTTCGTGTGGGGCGGCGCTGTGGCCCTGGTGGCGGTGATCGGGCTGGTGACCGCGGTGGTCGTCACCGCGCGTTCGCTGCCGGGGTACGAAACGCTCAAATCCAGCCAGGCCGGGCGCACGATCGTGGTGCGCGCCTCCGATGGCTCGGAAATCTTCGCATTGGGGCCGAGCTACGGCAAGTGGCTGCCTTATGAGCAAATTCCCGCGACGATGCGCGCGGCGATGGTCTCGGTCGAGGACCGGCGCTTCCGCGATCACTGGGGCGTGGATCCGCTGGGCATCGCGCGCAGCTTCATGGTGCGCGTGCAATCGGGCCGCTGGCGGCAGGGCGGATCGACGATCACCCAGCAGTTGGCGCGCAACGTGTTCCTCAACAACAACCGCACGTTCGATCGCAAGATCCGCGAAGCGGTGCTGGCGCTGGCGCTCGAACAGAAGTTCAGCAAGGACCAGATCCTCGAACTGTACCTCAACAAGGTCTACTTCGGCGGCGGGGCCTATGGCGTCGATTCGGCCAGCCGCAAGTTCTTCGGCCATGGCGCCGAACGGTTAAGCCTGGGCGAATCCGCGATCATCGCCGGGCTGGTCAAGGCGCCGTCGCAATATGCGCCCAGCGCCGATGCCAAGGCTGCGGTCGGCCGCGCCTCGGTCGTGCTCGATACGATGCAGGATACGCACGCGATCACCGCCGAACAGGCCGTCAACGCCGATCTGCAAGGCGTGAAGTTCAACCACGAATCCGGGCAGAATTCGGCGCGTTACTTCACCGATTGGGCACTGCCGCAGCTCGATCTGCTGCTGCCCGACAACGATCGCCCGATCGAGGTGTGGACCACGCTCGATCCTGCCATGCAGCGCGCCGCCACCGATGCGGTGGCGAAGAACGCGCCCAATGGTGCGCAGGGCGCTCTCGTCAGCGTGGACCGCGACGGCGCGGTGCTGGCGATGGTGGGGGGCACCGATTACGTCACCTCGAACTACAACCGCGCCACCAACGCGGTGCGCCAGCCCGGATCGGCGTGGAAGCTGTTCGTTTACATGGCTGCGCTCGAGGCCGGGTACAAACCGGGCGATCGCGTGGTCGACGCGCCGGTCACGATCGACGGGTGGAGCCCGCGCAATTCGGGTGGGAAATACGCCGGCGCGATCGACGTGCGCACCGCCTTTGCCTATTCGAAGAACACCGTGGCCGCGCAACTGGGCAGCGAAGTCGGGTTCGGCGCGGTCGCCAACATGGCGCGGCGCTTTGGGATCACCACGCCGATCAACACGCTGCCCTCGATGGTGCTGGGCACATCCGATGTGCGCGTGATCGACATGGTCCGCGCCTTCGCGGCGGTGTCGAGCAAGGGCGCGCTGGTCACCCCTTACGGCATCCGCAAGATCACGACGACCGAAGGCCAGGTGCTCTACACGCACAACCCCGAACCGCCGCAGATCCTGGTCGCGCAATATGTCGCGGCCGAAATCACCGACCTGTTGCAAACCGCGGTCAACATCGGCACCGGCCGCGCCGCGCAGATCGGACGGCCGGTGGCAGGCAAGACCGGCACCACCACTTCGGACAAGGACGGCTGGTTCCTGGGCTTTTCCAGCGGGATCACCACCGGCGTGTGGATGGGGCGTGATGATGCGCATGCGGTTCCGGGGCTTCAGGGCGGCGCCGCGCCGGCGCGCGCC